>JAAZBQ010000755.1 GCA_012513725.1 Chloroflexota bacterium | reverse complement strand
GCCAGAAGGGACGTTGGCGGGGCCGCACCCGGAACGGGCGCCTCGTCTTTTTCGAGAGCGCCGCGGATTGGCTCGGGCGCCTGGCCACCGTGCGGATCACCTGGGCCGGCCCCTGGTCCATGATCGGCGAGGCGGTCGGGTAAAGTCGGTCGGTGCGCGTTCACGGTGGGGGTTGGGCCAGAGGGGCCGCCCCGCGCCCTGGGTTTCGGATTCCCGCTGACGCCGCAGCGCCGGTCGCCCTACCATCACAAGCCCAGGCGTCCCCGAGCATCTCGCCGGGGGCGCCTGGGCTTCTCAATCGGTCCTGATCCGTCCCCGCTGGGATCGGCGTGCCTCTGTTAGCCGCGTTCCTCTTTGTGCCCCCGGAAGATGATCCTGATCGGGCTGCCCTCGTACTTGTAGCGGGCGCGGATCTGGTTCTCCAGGAACCGCTGGTAGGAAAAGTGCACCAGCCGCTCGTCGTTCACAAACATCACGAACGTCGGTGGCGTGGTGCCGACCTGGGTGCCATAGTAGATACGCAGCTTCTTTCCCCACTTGGTGGGCGGCGAGTGCCGCGCGGTGGCCTGGCGGATGATCTCGTTGATCTCCGAGGTGGAGAGGCGCAGGTGGCGCTCCTCGTTGATGCGCAGCACCAGCGGGAGGATGTTGTTCACCCGCTGGCCGGTGAGCGCCGAGATAAAGATGACCGGCACGTAGGACATGAACTTGAGGTCCCGGCGCAGCCGCGTCTCGTACTCGGCCATTGTGTGGGTGTCCTTTTCCACGAGGTCCCACTTGTTCACCACGACGATGACGCTCTTGGCCTGTTCCAGGACGTACCCGGCCACGTGGGCATCCTGATCGGTAACCCCGTCCACCGCGTCGATGAGCAGGAGCACCACATCGGATCGGGTGATGGCCTTGATGGCCCGCATCACGCTGTACTTTTCGATGCCCCGCTCGATGCGCCCGCGCCGGCGGATCCCGGCCGTATCGATGAGCACGATGTCCTCTCCGTGGTAGCGGAGCGCCGTGTCGATGGCGTCGCGGGTGGTGCCGGGGACCTCGCTGACGATGACCCGCGACTGCCCAAGAAGCCGGTTTACCAGCGACGACTTGCCCACGTTGGGGCGCCCGACGATGGCGATGTGCAGCGCCTCCGGCAAATCCTCCTCGGCGGGCAGGGCCGGCAACTCGGCCACGATGCGGTCCAGCAGGTCGCCGGTGCTGAGCCCGCGGATGGCCGACACCGTCAGGGGCTCTCCCAGGCCCAGGGCGTGGAACTCGTGGACGTTCATCTCCCGGGTCAGGTTGTCCGACTTGTTGGCGGCCACGATGACGGGCTTGTTCGTGCGGCGGAGCACCTCGGCGATCTCCTCGTCGGCCGGGTTGAGGCCGCTGGCGATGTCGGTGAGCAGCACGATGACGTCCGCCTCGTCCATGGCCACCTGCGCTTGCTCGCGGACCCGCGTTACCAGCTCGGCCTCATCGCCCAGCACCAGCCCGCCGGTGTCCACGATGGTGAACACGCGGCCCTCCCACTCGACGTCGGCATAGTGCCGGTCGCGGGTGGTGCCGGGCACGTCCTCGACGATGGCCAGTCGCTCGCCGACGAGCCGGTTAAACAGGGTGGACTTGCCCACGTTGGGCCGCCCCACCAGGGCGACGATCGGTTTTCTCGGCATGCTCTCCTGCTCTCTGTACACACGCACGGGCGCCCCTCGGGGCGACCCGTGCGGATTCGGGAGGGTGTTGCGACGCTAGGGCTCCGGCGTGACCTCCGCGTCGTCCGACTCCTCCTGTTGCCCCTCGGGCTCCTCGCCCAGCGCCGTACCCGGCGAGGTCTGCAGCGACCCCTCGCTCGACGACTCGCTGGTGGCCGGGGGCTCCGGCGTGGGGGAGGGGTCGGAGGCGGACGGCGGCGGCAGGGTGGGCAGCGTCCCCGGCGCTCCGGGGGCGGGCCCGTCGATATCCGCCTCGACAAAGGCGGGCGACACGCTCATCACCGCCAGATCGGCCAGCTGCGGGTTCTGCGAGGAGCGTAGTTCCACCACCACCTTGATCTGGTGAGTCCCCGCCTCCAACCCGGTGAGGTCCACATAGGCCTCCACGAGGTCCAGGGCCAACTCGTCGAGAACCACCGACGGGCCGGTGAGGATGACGTCCACCGAGGGCACCGACAGGCTCACCGAGTACCCCTCGCGGAGCTTGCGGGTCTTGAGGGGCACCTCGACCGTCGTGCCGCCCATCACCGCGTCAATGTCCACGGTGACGAGCACCTCGCTGGGGTCGGCGTCCCCCTCGGTGTACACGGAGGCCCCTTCGGGCAGGTCCAGCTGGGCGCGCTGGGCGATGAGGCGCGTCGCGCCGGTGACGTCCACCTCGCCGATGATGGAGACCAGCCCGGGCATCGTGGCGATCACCGAGGGCGGACCCACCACCGTCACGGTGGCCGGCTCGATCTCCAGGCTACTGACATAGTAGCCGCGGGCCGGCTGGCCGCTGGTGCGGGCCAACACGGCGACTTCGCGGTAGTTCTGGCGCTGTTCGATGCGCAGGCGCGTGTTCACGGCGCTCGGCTCGATGGTGACCCCGTTGATCTGCTTGCCCGCGTCGTCCACGGCGCGCAGGGGCAGGTTCAGGTCCACGCTCTCCCGGCGGCCGGCCACGCTGAGGTCGGCAACCACGGAGGTGACCTTTTTTACCTGGGAGGCGGGCCCCTCGACGGTGACGGTGGAGGGGTTTAGCATGGGCGTGCCCATGGCATAGCCCAGCGGCAGGGCGGCCTCATCCTCCACCTGCAGGTCCACCGGCATCTCCACCTCCTGGACGTGCTCGATCTGCACGTAGAGGGTCTCGGGCTGGGTGCCGATGATCGTCACGGTGGGGTTGGAGCAGGTCACTTCCAGGGGCACGGTGTGTAGCCCCTCGCCCAGCCCTTCAAGGTCCACCGTGACGCGAAAGTTGTTCACGGTCAGGCGGTCCCACGATGAGCTAAAGGCCTTGATCTGGACGTTCGCCACCTCATCGGGGTTGTTGGTGATCACCATGCCATCGGGGGCGTTCAGCATCTCGATGGGGATGGCCTGGGGAAAGGTGTCCTGGTAGGGCGCGTCGTTCTGGTAGATGGCGTTCACCCACACGACGACCGCCAGCACCAACGCCAGTACGGCGGTGCCCAGGGTATCCCATAGCCGTCCCCGCAGGAACGTCAACACGGTGCTCAACCTCCTCAGGCCGCTCTCTTGTCTTGCAGTTCGTCGCTGCCACGGCGTTGCAGCAGCGAGCGTGACTTTTTCGTCGAGGTCCGTCGCGGCGCCAGCATGGCCTGGAGCAGGGTGGCCAGTCTTCTCTCGTCCAGGTGCCGCACCATGCGGCCGTTGCGGGCCATCGAGATGGTGCCCGTCTCCTCCGACACCACCAGCGCGATGGCGTCCGTCTGCTCGGTGATGCCCACGGCGGCGCGATGCCGGGTGCCGAGGTGACCGTCCGCCACGATGCTCTCCGCCAGGGGCAGCACGGCAGCGGCCGCCACGATGCGGTTCCCGCGGATGATCACCGCGCCGTCGTGCAGGGCGGTGCTGGGAAAAAAGATCGTCTGCAAGAGCTCGTCGGCCACCAGGGCGTCCAACTCGACCCCCGTATCGACATAGTCCTGCAGGCCCGTATCGCGCTCCAGGACGATCAGCGCGCCATGGCGCCGCTCGGAGAGCCGCCGACAGGCGCTGACCAGGGCGTTCACCACGCGGTCCAGCTCCACATCGCGGCCCGACCACAAGGCCACTCCTCCGGCGCGCCCCAGGCGCTCCAGCGCCCGGCGCAGCTCCGGTTGCAGCACGATGGCGATCACCACGGCCAGGAACTGGCCGCTGGACCGCATCAACCAGTTAAAGGCCGTCAGGCCGGCCAGGCTGCCGATCAGGGCGATAAAGAGGGCCAACAGGATGACGCCCCGGAGGAGCTGGACCGCCTGCGTGCCCCGAACCAGGAGCAGCACCGCATAGACGACCGCGGCGACAAGCAGGATGTCGACGATGTCCAGCAGGTCCACCCGGGACAGGATCCAGTAGATGTTGGCCACGGACGCGTTACCTCGTCAACAAGTCGACGAGAACCGCCTTTTGTGCGTGCAGGCGGTTCTCGGCCTGATCGAATAGCCAGGAATGGGGACCATCGGCGACCGCGTCGGTGATCTCTTCGCCGCGGTGAGCCGGCAGGCAATGCATCACCCCGACGTCGACGCTGGCGCCGGCCAGCAGCGCCTCGTTCACCTGGAAATCGGCAAACGCGTCGCGCCGAACCGCCGCCTCGGCCTCCTGCCCCATGCTGGTCCAAGTGTCGGTGTAGACGACCTGTGCCCCGGCGACGGCCTCGGCGGGGTCGGTGCCGATCTGGAGCGAGGCGCCGGTGGGGCCGGCCAACGCCTTGGCCCGCGAGACGACCTCGGGGCTGGGCGCATAGTCGGGCGGCGTGGCCGCCGTGAGCGCCATCCCCGTTAGGGCCGCACCGAACAGGAGCGATGTCAGCACGTTGTTCCCGTCGCCGACATAGGCCAACCGCACGCCGGACAGAGTGCCCAGTTTCTCCTGGATCGTCAGGAGGTCGGCGAGCGCTTGGCAGGGATGGCTGTAATCCGAGAGGCCGTTGATCACCGGGACGCTCGCCCACTGGGCCAACGCGACCACGTGATCGTGGGCAAAGACGCGGGCCATGATGGCGTCGACGTAGCGGCTCAGCACGCGGGCCACGTCCGGGACGCTCTCGCGTTCGCCCAAGCGGATCTCGTCGGGGCTCAGGTACAGGGCGTGACCGCCCAGGTGGCGCATGGCCATCTCAAAGGAGACGCGGGTGCGCAGCGAGGGCTTTTGGAAGATCATGCCCAAGGTGCGCCCCGCCAACAGGGGGGGATTGCCGCCGGCCGCATGTTCAGCCTTGAGAGCTCTAGCGAGCGCGAGGAGGTCACCCAGCGCCTCGGGGCCCTGGTCGGCGAGGGTTAGGAGGTCTCTCTTCATCTCGGCGGCTGTCCTTTGTTAGGGTTGCGTTGGTTCCAGCGGCTTGCGAGCCCACACCAGGTCATAGTAGACCTGCCAGACCTGGGTCTCCACGTCATCAAAGCCCAGGTCGCGCAGGGCGCGCTCCAACCGCCCCCGGCCGGCGATGCGGAACGGATACAGGAGGGCCTCAGCGCCCACCCGGTTCGTGATGAGGACGATGCCCCCTGGCCTGAGAGATCGCCAAATGCCCCGCAGTACGCGGCGCCCATCGGTCATGAACTCGAGCGCCTCGAGGCAGGTGACGCAGTCGACGCTCTCGTCGGCGACGGGCAGGTCGGCGGCGTCCATTCGCACCAGGGTAACCTG
>JAAZBQ010000107.1 GCA_012513725.1 Chloroflexota bacterium | reverse complement strand
CCTCGGCCCCCAGCGCACGGGCCTCCTGGGCGACCTCGTTCAACGCGTCCTCGCGTCGCGCGGCGAGGGCCACGTGGACGCCCTCGCGTGCCAGGGCCAGGGCCGTCGCGCGGCCGATGCCGCTGGACGCACCGGTGACGATGGCAACCCGGTTTCGAAGGTCCCGCATGGCTCCCCCTCTGCGGTGGATGACGGATCTAGGAGCGATAGCGGAGCAGATCCTCGGGCAGGGCGGGCACGTCCATCGGCATACCGCCGTGGCGCAGCGAGTAGGCGGCCTGCACCCCCGCGGCGACGCTCATGCGGCCCGCTTGGGGCGTGGCGATGGGCTGCTTGCCATCCAGGCACATGTCCACAAAGTCCCCGCAGATCACGGGATCGGCGCCGCCGTGCCCGCCCCGGGCGGGTTTGACGTCGTACGTGCGGTCGGCGAGGTCCCGGTACGAGTTCGAGAGCCGCGTCTTGACCCACACCTTCATGTCCGGCTCCGAGTTCTCCATGCGCCCCTCGGTACCGATAAAGGTATAGTTCCGGTGATAGTCCGGGGTAAAGTGGCACTGGAGATAGGACGCCTTGATGCCCCCCTCCAGCTCCATGATCATGACCTGGTTGTCCTCGACGTCGACCTCCTGCCGGAACGCGCACTGGACCCGGGGGCCCTCCATGTACTCGGTACAGGTGTCGCGCAGGTCGCAGACGGGGCAGGTCAAGTCGTTGGGCTTGTCGCCCCCGAAAAAGTCCAGGCTACCGAACGCAGCCGTCCGCGTGGTGTAGCGGCCGGTGATCCAGTGGATCATGTCGATGTCGTGGGAGCCCTTTTGCAGGAGGAGCGAGGTCGCGTTCTGGCGGGTGGCGTGCCAGTCGTGGTAGTAGAAATCGCTGCCCCGGCCCACAAAGTGCCTGACCCACACGGCCTTGATCTCGCCGATGGCGCCCGACTCGACGATCTCTTTCATCGTGCGAAAGATGTTCATGTAGCGCATGTTAAAGCCGACCATCAGACGGTGGCCGTGCGCGCGCCAGGCCTCGAGGATGCGGTCGCACCCTGCGATCGTGATCGCCATGGGCTTTTCGCAAAAGACGTGTTTGCCCGCCTCGAGCGCGGCCACCGCGTGCTCCTCGTGGCAAAAGTCGGGCGAGGTGACGGCGATGGCGTCGATGTCGGGCCTGGTCAGGAGCTCGCGATAGTCCGTGGTGATGAACGCGTCACCGCCCTGCTCCTGCCGAAAGGCTGCCAGTCTGTCGGGGTTCACGTCCGCGCCTGCGACGACCACCGAGCGCCCCTGGGGCTGGTGCCAGTGCCGCCAGAGCCCGCCGCGCCCACTCACGCCGATCATCGCCATCCGCAATTGGGTGTCTACCATCATGCCTCCGCCAGGGTGTGTCGTCTACCGCGGGCCGTGCGGGGGGATTATGCGCGTTCTCGGAGCGTCTGGCAAGGCGGGCCCGGGGCGGCGGGCGCGACCGGCGCAGCAGGGAAAAAGTGGCCCGCTCTCAGCCTGCTGGAACGCCGGGATCAGCCCTTTGACGGGAGGGGCAGCCTTTGGGCAGGCTGCCGCCTATAGTATACTCCTGGCCAGGAGGGTTCACGAGGGCGATGGCCATGGCACCCGGCAAACAGATCCTGATCGTCGATGACGACGCGCTGATGCGCCGCAGCCTGGCGCTGAGCCTGGAGGGCGCCGGCTATCGGGCGGAGACCGCCACGAGCGCCGAGGAGGCCCTGGAGGCCGTTGCCGCGCGGCGCCCCGACCTGGTCCTCCTGGATATCGGCCTCCCGGGCATCGACGGTTTGGAGGCCCTGCGCCTGCTCCGGCAGCGGCTCGATGCGCCGGTCATATTCGTCACCGCCCGGCGTCGTGAGCTGGACGAGATCCTTGGCTTGGAGCTTGGCGCCGACGACTATGTCACCAAGCCGTTTGATACCGACGTCCTCCTGGCCCGCATCCGCGCGGTGCTCCGGCGGGCGCGCCAGGCCCCTGCGGAGCGCCGGCCGGCGCCCATCGAGGTCGGCGACCTATGCATCGATCCCGGTGCACATACGGTGTCGGTCCGCGGTCAGGAGGTGAGCGTGGCGCCGCGGGAGTTCGACCTCCTGCTGGCGCTCGCCCAAGAGGCCGGGCGCGTGGTGCCGATCGATGACCTCCTGCAGCGCGTGTGGGGGGCCGAGTACGTTGGCGAGCCCCAGGTGGTGTACGTCCACATCCGCTGGCTCCGCGAAAAGCTGGAGCGAGACCCGCAGCGCCCCAGGATGATCGTCACCGTGCGGGGCGTGGGATACAAGCTGGTGGCGTAGGCCGGGTCTCGGGCCAGGCAAAGGGGGAGGAACGCATGCGCTCACTGCGAGCACGTCTCATCCTGAGCCACGTGTTGCCCCTGCTCGTCGTGCTGTCGGCCGTCGGGCTGCTCCTCACCTACATCCTGGAGACCCAGGTGTTCCTCGCCCAGGCGTCCAACGAACTGGAGCGCCAGGCGGTGCTGGTCGCCGATATGGCCAGCCAGTACCCCACCATCTGGACGAGCCGCACCCGCTCACAGGCCTTCCTGGACCTGATCGGCCGGAGCCTGCCTGCCCAGGTCATGCTCCTGGATACCGGCAGCACGCTCCTGGCCAGCAATCAGGCGGCCGACCAAGAGCACCTCGGGGAGGTGCTATCGGTCCCGGCCCTGGACCACGTCGTGCGCACCGGGTCCATCGTGCGGGTGGATTACGGCGAGCAGCCCGGAACGGGCGCCGCCGACGTGCTGGTCCCCGTCATCGTCGGGGGCCGGGTGCGCGGCGTCATTCGCCTCACCGATCCCCTTTCCTCCGCATACGAGCGGTTCTCGGCGACCCGGCGGTCCATCCTGTGGGTGCTGGCGGGCGGCCTGGCCCTGGGCGGGGCGATGGGCTACCTCCTGGCCACCGCGATCGAGCGCCCGCTGCGCCGGGCAACGCGGGCCATCCACCGCATGGCCGCAGGCCACTCGCTGGAGCGCCTGCCCGAGCAGGGGCCGGAGGACATCCGCCTCCTGGTGCGCGCCCTTAACACGCTCACGGAGCAGTTGGAGAGCCTGGAGCGGTCGCGCAAGCGGCTGCTGGCCAACCTGGTCCACGAACTCGGCCGGCCCCTCGGGGCCATCCTCTCCGCCATCCAGGCACAGACCTCGGGGGCCGCGATCGAGGAGCCGGTGCGCCGGGAACTCCTCCAGGGGATGGAGGCTGAGGTCGGGCGGATGCGCCGCGTCCTCGACGACCTGACGCGCCTCTACGACCGGTCGGTGGGCCCGCTGGAGCTGGATCGGCGGCCGACGGATCTGGGCATCTGGCTGGCACAGACCCTGAGCCCCTGGCGCGAGGCGGCTCAGGAAAAGGGGCTCGACTGGGCGGTAGAGGCTACGGCGCTGCCGGAGGTGTCCATCGATCCCGACCGCCTGGGCCAGGCCCTCGGCAACGTGGTCAGCAACGCCATCAAGTACACCGGCCCGGGCGGCCGCGTGCGGGTGGCGGCTGCAGCCGAGGACGGGGTGGTGCGCCTTACCGTCGAGGACAACGGACCGGGCATCCCGCCGGAGGAGCGGGAGAGGGTCTTTGCGCCGTTCTACCGCGGGCCCTCCAGCGTGCGCTTTCCCCAGGGCATGGGCCTGGGCCTCAGCATCGCGCGCGACCTCGTGGCGGCGCACGGCGGAACGATCACGGTGGATGGCGGCGAACGGGGCGCCATCTTTGTCCTCACGCTTCCCCTCGTGCATCCCGAGTCCTTGGGCCCCCGGCCCTCTCCGGACGTGCTGACCGACTAGTGCGGCGGCGCCTTGAGCGGACCTTAAGCTTCTCGAAAGCGCGTCGTAAGGTCAGGGTTTCCTGGGCGTGGTATACTGGGAGCAAAGGGAAACGTTGGCGAGTATGGGAGGTGCTGATGAGTAAGCGATGGGTAATCGTGGCGGTGGCTGCCGTGTTCGCGCTGATGGCGCTGCCCGTGATGGGGGCGATCGTGTGGGCAGCCGTGGACGGCGTGCAGGCCCTCGCGCCAGCAGCCCAGGCAGCCGCGACTCCGACGCCCTCAAGAGCGCCTGCTGACCTCCCGCCGGAGCAGATGGACACATTGATCGCGCTGGAGGGCGCGCTCCAGAGCATCTATGACAACGTCGGCCCGTCCATCGTCTACATCGAGGTCCGGCAGCGGGTATCGGTAGGCGCCGGGAGCTTCTTTTTCGGGCAGCCCGAAGTGCCCGATCAGTTCAGTTATGGCTCCGGGTCCGGCTTTGTCTGGGACACGGAGGGGCACATCGTCACCAACAATCACGTGATCGAGGACGCGGAACGCATTCGGGTGCGCTTTACCGACGGGACCGTGGTGGAGGCGACCGTCGTGGGTACCGATCCCGATTCGGACCTCGCGGTGCTCCAGGTCGAGGCGGACGGCGACCTGCTGCGACCCGTCACCATGGGCGACTCGACCCAGGTACGCGTCGGGCAGTTGGCCGTGGCCATCGGCAACCCGTTCAGCCTGGATAACACGATGACCGTCGGCTTTGTGAGCGCCCTGGGCCGGTCGTTGCCCGCGGCCACCGAGGAGGACGGCACGTCGTTCAGCATTCCCGACATCATCCAGACCGATGCGCCGATCAACCCCGGGAACTCGGGCGGGGTGTTGCTCAACCGCAGCCAGGAGGTCATCGGCGTCACCACGGCGATCATCTCGCCGGTGCGCGCCTCTTCTGGCGTCGGTTTCGCGGTGCCCGCCGCCACCGTCCTCAAGGTGGTGCCGTCGCTCATCGAGACCGGGGACTATGCGGATCCGTGGGTCGGCATCAGCGGGACGACGCTGACCTCCGAGCTGGCCGAGGCGATGGGGCTCGACGAGGACCAGCGCGGCGGCCTGATCATCGACGTCACCCCCGGCGGGCCCGCTGACGAGGCGGGGCTGCAGGGCTCCGCCCGCACCGTGACCATCGACGGGGAGGAGCGCCGCATCGGCGGCGACGTCATCGTGGCCATCGAGGGCGACGATGTGCGCGAGTTCGACGACCTGATCGCCTACCTGAGCCGCCACACCTATGCCGGCGACCGCATCACCCTGACCGTGCTGCGCGATGGGGAGCAGATCGACGTGCCCGTGACCCTGGGCGAACGCCCGAGCGGCGGGCTGCTGACGCGAACGACCGAGGCGACTGCCGGCGCGTACCTCGGCATCACCGGCGTCACCCTGACCCCCGAACTGGCCACCGCCATGCGCCTCGAGGAGGAGCAGGCAGGCGTGCTGGTGCAGCAGATCGCGGCGAACAGCCCCGCGGACCGTGCCGGGCTGCGCGGCTCCTTCCGCCCGGTGATCGTGAACGGCCAGCGGTTCCTGATCGGCGGCGACGTCATCGTGGCCTGGGATGGCGATGCGATTGAGGATGCTGCGGATCTCGAGCAGGCGCTTGCGGAGGCTGGGAGCGAAGACGAGGTCACGCTGACCATTCTGCGCAACGGCGTCGAGCGCGAGGTAGAGGTGACCCTCGAGCCGCGCTCCCGTTAGGCAAAGGGTCCTGGCGTAGATCGGATCAACAGGCCTCGGCACACGCCGGGGCCTGTTGTGCGTCTACCATCCGACCGGCCGCCTATACCGACAGCGCCAACAGCAACTGGGCGGCATAGTACGTGCCCAGCACGGCGATCGGCGATCGGCGGAACGGGATGGCAAAGCGGTTGATCGCCAGGGCCGAGTCCGAGGCCACGAACAGCAGGGCGCCCGCCAGGGCCAGCAGCGACGACGTCGTCGGAGCGCCGACGTGGCGCTCCAGGGCGAGCCAGGCCATCGCGGTGATCACCAGCGCGTAGGCCAGCACCGGCGCCCGCTGCCCGGAGAGGTGTGGGCGCAGGTATAGGTAGAGCCCTACGGCGTAGGCGAAAAAGGGCGCGTAGCGCCACGGAGAGACGGGCCCGGCCAGGGCACTCACGAGGCCCGCCCCATACCACAGGTGGGCCACCAGAAAGGCGGCCAGCCCCGGGAGAAAGAAGCGCCCCGGCAGCATCAGGAACACGTCTCCCGCCAGGGAGAACGCCAGCCCCGCTACGAACGCCACGCGATACAGGGGGGTGACCGGCTCGCGGGCCAGCAGAGCGATGAGCAGGATCAGGAACGTGGCCAGCGGCTTGCTCACGTAGACGAGTCGCTGGCGGCCCTGCAT
>JAAZBQ010000106.1 GCA_012513725.1 Chloroflexota bacterium | reverse complement strand
GCGTCGCCGGTGGTCGCCAACGAGTCGGCGGCCAGGATCACCTGGTCGATCTGGTGCTCCAGGCGGAGGTCCGCGGGATCGGTGTCGAACCAGCGAACGGGCCACACCTGCCAGCCCAGGACCAGGCCGACGAGAATCCCCAGGAGCAGCCCGGCGCCCGCGGCGGGCAGTAGGAGATCGATGGGTGCATCGCGCCTGTGTGCTGCCATGTGTCACCTCGCGTGTGCTACGATGGATGCGGAGCCCCCCGCAGGCCGCGTCTACCGGCCGGCGCACACCTGGTACGCCCGGCGGAGGGCCTCCATCCGGTCGCCCTTGGGCGTGAACTCGTGGCCGACGTACAGGTCATAGCCCGTCGCCTCGATGGCGCGGAATATGCCGGGATAGTGCAGCTCCTGCTCGTCGTCCAGGTCGTGTCGGCCCGGGTTGCCGGCGGTGTGCATGTGGCCCATGTAGGCGTGGTACCGCTGGATAGTGCGGATGACGTCGCCCTCCATGATCTGCATGTGGTAGATGTCATAGAGCAGCCGCGCCCGCGGGCTGCCGACCATCTCGCAGAGCGCCACGCCCCAGTCGGTGTGGTCGGCCTGGTAGCCGGGATGATCCACCTTGGAGTTCAGGAGCTCCACGTTCAGGTTCACGCCGTGGTCCTCGGCGTAACGGGCCACCCGCCGGAGGCCCCGGGCAGAGGCCACCAGGCCCTCATAGTCGCTCTGGCCCGGGTTGCGGTTGCCGCTAAAGCAGATCACCCCGCCGATGCCGTGCTCGGCTGCCATCTCGATGGACCGCCGCAGCTCGGCCTCGATGCGGTCGTGGTTCTCGACCTTGTTCAGGCCGTCGCGGAGGGAGGCGTGGCCCGGCATGCTGGCCACGACCAGCCCGTGGCGCCGGGCCGTGGCCACGATCTCGGCCAGGTCCGGGGCGTGGAGGGTCATCACCTCGATGGCCGCATAGCCGATCTCGGCGACCTCCGCGCAAAAGGCGTCCAGCGAGTGGCGCTCGGGATTGAAAAAGATGGGCAGAACCATGCACTGCTTGACGGCCATCGGGCCTTCCTCCTTACTTGCCCACCACCGGGCGCCTGGCGACGCCGGTCAACACCCGGCAGCCATCCTCGGTGATCACCACCATGTCCTCGATGCGGATGCCACCCCAGGCGGGGTCATAGATCCCCGGCTCTACGGTGACGATGGCGCCGGGGCGCAGGGCGCCGGTAGCCGTCCGCGCGGCCCGGGGCCCCTCGTGGATGGCCAGGCCCACGCCGTGGCCCAGGCCGTGGCCGAACTTCCCCTCAAAGCCCTCGCCATAGATCAGGTCTCGGGCCAGGGCGTCGGCCTCCGAGCCGATCATCCCGCCACGGATGCCCTCTTCCGCCGTGCGCTGGGCGCGGAGAACGGTGTCCCAGATGCGCAGGTACTCGTCGGTGGCCTCGCCGATGCAAAAGGAGCGGGTGAGGTCCGAGCAGTAGCCGTCGTACAGGGCGCCCATGTCGATGACGATCGGCTCGCCGCGGCCGATGGGCCGCTCGGTGGGGACGGCGTGGGACATGGCGCCCCGGGGCCCGGCGGCAACGATGGTGTTGAAGGAGAGGCGCTCGGCGCCGTGGGTGCGCATGTGCACCTCGAGCTCCCAGGCCACCTCCTGTTCGGTGACGCCGGGACGAATCCAGTCATAGATGTGCTCCATCGCCCGGTCGGCGATGCGTACCGCCTCCTCGATGGTGGCCAGTTCGTCGGCATCCTTGACCTCGCGCAGGCCCTCGACCACGCCGGTGAGGGGCACCCACTCGATGTTGGGCATGGCCTCCTGCCACTGGGAGTAGATGTCGACGGTGAGGTCCTGGCTCTCCATCCCCACCCGACGGGCGCCCAGGGCCGCCAACCGCTCGGCGAGGACGGGCGGCGTCTTGTCGGTGACCTCGACCAGGGTGAAATCGGGCGCCTGCTGGCGCACTTGCTCATAGTAGCGAAAATCGGTGGCCAGGAGGGCCTCCTCCGGGGTGATGATGAGGACGCCGGCCGAGCCGCTGAACCCGCTGAGGTAGCGGCGGTTCTCGGGCTGGGTGACCAGAAAAGCGTCGAGGTGCGTATCGGCGAGGATGGCCCGCAGGCGGGTGACGCGCTCGTTCATCAATGTTGCTCCTGTAACGTGGTGCGGGCGCAGGGTTGCGCCGGTCAATGGATTATGTCAACGCTTGGCAAGCGCTCGGTTGTCTCCTCCTCACCCTCGGCGAGCCGCGCCTCCAGGTCGGCCAGGGACGTCGGCGCGAACCGCAGGCCGAGGAGCCGGCCGAGGTGGTGGGTCACCCGCTCGCGGACCTCGTCCAGGGCCGGCGCGGCGGGCAGCTCCAGGTGCATGCTGGTGACCCCGCCGTCGGTGATGCCGCAGGCCAGGATGGTGGCCCAGTGGCGCATGTTCGCCGCGACGTTCAGGGCAAAGCCATGATAGGCCACGCCGCGCTTGATGCGCACGCCGAGGGCGGCTACTTTGTTCTCCCCCACCCACACGCCGATGATCCCCTCGCGGCGCCGGGTGCCGAGGCCGTACTCGGCCAGCGTCGCCATCAGCGCCGCCTCGAGGGCGTGCATGTAATCGGACGCCCCGAGGCCCAGGGCCCGGATGTCGACGATCGGATAGCCCACCAGCTGCCCGGGCCCGTGATAGGTCACATCGCCGCCGCGCTCGGTCCGGCAGACCGCGATCCCCTCCTAGGCCAGGGTCTCGGGCGGCGCCAGGATGTGGCCCCGGTCGCCCCGCCGGCCGAGGGTGATCACCGGCGTGTGCTCCACGAGGAGCACGCCATCGGGGATGGCCTCCGCCTGCCGCGCGGCCACGAGGCGCTCTTGGAGGGCCTCGGTGGGGCCGTACGGCGCGCGGTCCAAGTGCACGAGGTAGGCGTCGCGGGTCACGCCTCGCCTCCCAGGAGGCTGCCCACGAACCCGCGCTGCCCGCGGGCGAACGCCTCGGCATCCATGGCCCGCTTGCCGGCCGCCTGCACCACGCGCAGGGCCAGCAGGCCCCGGCCGGTGACGACGGCCACGCCGCCGGCAGTCTCGACCACCGTACCGGGGGACGCGTCGGGGGCCTCGGGCAGCACCTCGGCGGCCAGGATCCGGAACAGGCGGTCCTCCCAGGTGGTGTGGGCCACCGGCCAGGGGTTGTAGGCCCGCACCTGGCGGGCGATGACCTCGGC
>JAAZBQ010000014.1 GCA_012513725.1 Chloroflexota bacterium | reverse complement strand
TGATGGGGGTGGGCCGGGTGGCCGTGCTGCGGGCGGACACCCTCGAGCCGGTGGTCGAGGTGCCCCTGGGCGGCCTGGGCTACCCGCAGGGGCTCACCGTCGACCCGGAGAGCGGCCGGCTGTACGTGGCCCACGCCCTGGCGCCCAAGTACGGGGCGCTGACGGCCATCGATCTGGACAGCCTTGCCGTGGTGGGCACGCTGACCGGCGACCACCGCGCGCCGCTGCAGGGCGCCCGGCAGGTGTGGGTTCACAGTGGGGGGGAGGAGTTGGTGTTGGCGACCGGGGACGGCCTGGCGCTCGTAGAGGGCGCGGGCCTGTCGCTCCGCGACGTGCAGCGCGCGGCGGGAGGACTGACCGTGGCAGCCCTGGATCCGCTCGAAGGCGTGGCCTATACCGCCGGCGGCGGCGGGTTGCAGACCCGGCGCGTGCCGGGCGCGGGGCGGGGGGTGGCGCGGTGAGCACCGTCGATGACGTCCGCGAGCGGACCGACATCGTGGACCTGATCGGGTCCTATGTGCAGCTCCAGCGGGCCGGCCGCAACTACAAGGGATTATGCCCGTTCCACACGGAAAAGACGCCCTCGTTCATCGTCTTTCCCGAGTCGCAGCGGTGGCATTGCTTTGGCGCCTGCTCTACCGGCGGCGACGTGTTCAGCTTTATCATGCGCCGGGAGAACATGGATTTCGGCGAGGCGCTGCGCCTGCTGGCAGAGCGCGCCGGGGTGGAGCTGGAGCCCCTCTCTGTGGGCGCCATCGAGGGGCGCGAGGAGCGGGATCGGCTGCGGGAGATCAACGCCGCCGCCGCCCAGCACTACCACCGGCTGCTCATGGAATCGCGCGCCGGGGAGGCTGCCCGCCAGTACCTGGCGCGGCGCGGCGTTACCCAGGAGACGATGGTTACCTTTCAGCTCGGCTATGCGCCGGACGAGTGGCGCTCGGCGGAGGGGCACCTGGCCCCCATCTACGGCCACGAGGACCTGCTGACCGCCGGGATCATCTCTCAGAGCGATCGGGGCGGCCACTACGATCGCTTTCGCAACCGCCTCATGTTCCCCATCCGCGATTCCCAGGGGCACGTCATCGGGTTCGGCGGGCGCGTGCTGGACGATTCGGTGCCCAAGTACTTGAACTCGCCCGACACGCCACTGTTCGACAAGGGCAGCGTCCTGTACGGCATCGACCTGGCCCGCGAGGCGATCCGCGAGTCGGGCACGGTGGTGGTCGTCGAGGGCTATATGGACGTCGTGGTCCCCTACCAGTTCGGGGTCCGGAACCTGGTGGCCTGCCTGGGCACCGCGCTCACCGAGTCGCACATCCAGCTCCTGCGGCGGATGGTGCGGGTGCTCATCCTGGCGCTGGACCCGGACGCCGCCGGCATTCGGGCCACGGAGCGCGGCATCGAGACGGCGCAGCATGCGCTGGATCGCAAGACGGTGCCCGTGCTGACGCCCTCTGGCGCCGTGCGCTATGAGAGCCGGCTGGATGCCGAGGTACGGGTGCTGGCCCTGCCCGACGGGCTGGATCCCGACGAGCTGGTGCTCCAAGATCGCGAGCGCTGGGATCAGTTGGTGGCCGAGGCCCAGCCGGTAGCCGAGTATTTTTTCCGGCGGGTCCTCGCCGAGGAAGAGGTGGAGACGGCCAAGGGCAAGGCGAACGTCGTGGAGCGGCTCATGCCGGTCATCGCGGCCATCGAGAACCCCGCCGAGCGCCAACACTACCTGCAGCTCCTGGCCCGCCGCGTGCGGGTGGACGATGTGCAGCTCCAGCCCGCGCTGGATCGGGCGCGGCGGGGTGCCGCGGGCGGGTCGCGTCCGGCCATTCGACGCCCGGCGCCGCCGCCGGCCCCAGCGCCCGCGGCAGGAGGCGCCGAGAGACCCACCGTCCTGGACCTCGAGGGGCGCGTGGTTGCCCTCCTGTACGCCTACCCCGGTCTGGTGGTGGATGCGCGGGACGTGGCCCGGCTGCGCCCCGACGTGTTCCGCCATGCCACGAACCGGGCGGCCTATGACGCAATCTGTGCGCTGTACGAGCGCGAGGGCGCCTCTCACGCGCCGACCGGCTCACTTGACACTGCTTTGCGGGGTCATGTAGAATCCCTGTTACACGCACTGGAGGAGGGTCCATCCCTCTCTCTTGACACGGCGCGCGAGGATCTCGTCAAGTCGGCTATTCGGTTGCGCCAAGTGCAGCTCAGCGAGTTTCTCCGGGAGTTGCGGTTTCTGCTGCAAGACGCGCAGGAGCAGGGAGACGCGGAGCAGGTGCGGCAGTTGAACGTCCTGATTGACCGCTGTACCAAAGAGCACCTCGAGATACATCGTCAATCCTACGCCGTCACGTTGCTCGGGCGCAGCAGAAAAGGGTCTGACTAGTCTTCGTCGTGATGGAGCACTCATGCCCGAGGATGAAACGCGAGACAATCGTATAGATGCCCTGGTCGCCAAGGCGACGACCGCAGGCTACCTGGCCAAAAAGGACGTCGAGGGTGCCTTTGGTCCCAAGGAAGGGCACAGGGTGCGCGAGGTCCTGGATATCCTGGGCCAGCTGGACATCCCGATCCTCGAGGAGGAGGACGTGGTGGCGGACGATGAAGACGCCGAGGAGCCGACGGCAGATGCGGATGGCGAATCCGGCGACGAAGAGGAGCAGGAAGAGCGTGCCGCGGCCGCCAGCGCACCGCTGGATATCGAGGCCTCCAACGACCCGGTGCGCATGTACCTTCGGGAGATCGGTCGCGTCTCGCTGCTGACCGCCGAGGAGGAGGTCCGCCTCTCCCGGGCCATCCAGGAGGGCGCCGAGGCCGCCGCGCGGCTGAACGATCCCGACGAGGATGTCGCCCCGCAGGAGCGCCAGGCCGCCGTGCTCAAGGCGTTGCAGGGGGAGATCGCCGAACGCCGCCTGGCCGAGGCCAACCTGCGCCTGGTGGTCAGCGTGGCCAAGCGCTACATCGGCCGCGGGCTCAGCCTCCTGGACCTCGTGCAGGAGGGCAACCTGGGTCTCCTGCGGGCTGTGGAAAAGTTTGACTATACCAAGGGCTTCAAGTTCTCCACCTACGCCACGTGGTGGATCCGCCAGGCGATCAGCCGGGCGATTGCCGACCAGGCGCGCACCATCCGCATCCCGGTGCATATGGTCGAATCGATCAACCGGGTGACCCGCACCGTCCGCCACCTGCAGCAGGAAAAGGGCCGCGATCCGACCCCCGAGGAGATCGCCGTGGCGATGGACCTGGTGACCGAGGTGGATCGGCGGACCTGGGAAGAGGCCCAGACCAACGGCGCCAAGCTCCCGCCGGACGTCGCGCGGCGGATCAAGCGCGCGGCGGAAAAGGTCCGGCAGCTGATGCGCGTCTCCCAGGAGCCGATGTCGCTGGAGACGCCGGTCGGCTCGGAGGACAACTCGGTCTTGGTCGACTTTATCGCCGACGAGTCGATGGCCAGCCCCGTGGAGGAAACGAACCGGGAGCTCCTCCGCGAGCAGATGCGCGACATTCTGGATTCGCTCACCGAGCGGGAGCGCGACGTCCTGGAGCAGCGTTTTGGCCTCAGGGATGGCGAGAGCCACACCCTCGAGGAGGTGGGCCAGAAGCTGGGGGTGACGCGCGAGCGCATCCGGCAGATCGAGTCCAAGGCGCTGCGCAAGCTGCGCCACCCGACCCGCAGCCGCAAACTGCGGGACTATTTGACCTAACCCGACGCGCGATGACCGAGCGGCGGCGGATTTGACACCCGTCGCCGCCTCAGGTAGAATGCTCTCCGTTGTTGGCGAGCCGTCGTTCGCGACGCGCCGTTCCTCGGTAGCTCAACGGTAGAGCGACCGGCTGTTAACCGGTTGGTTGTTGGTTCGAATCCAGCCCGAGGAGCCTTCCATGTACCATCGCCCCACACCCCGCGTGTGGGGCTCTTTCTGTACATGCTGCTAGGGGCTGCCCGGCCCGCGACGCACCAGATGGATGCCCAGGCCGACGGTAAAGGCGGCCAGGAGCCCGACGAGCCCCACGAATAGCGTCGGGGCGATGAGCGGGCCGTCCGGCTCGGTCGAGACCGGCGGCGTCGGGGCTGTCGAGGGGGTGGGCGATGGGGCCGGTGCCTCTGTCGCAGTGGGTGAGGGCGTCGCGGCCGTGGTGGCGGTGGGGCTCGGCGGGGGCGTCGGCGACGCCGTCGGCGTAGGCTCTGGCGTGGCGGTCTCGGTCGGCGCGACCTCTTCCGGTGGCTCCTCGGGAGGTGGTTCTTCAACCGCCTCCTCGGGCGTGGGCTCCTCCTCCGGGGGTGCTTCGGGTGTGGGATCTTCGGCGGGCGGCGGCTCGGGCGTCGGCTCTGCGTCGGGATACGGGGAGCCATAGCCGCCTTCGGGGGTGGGCAGCGGCGTCACCGGCGCCGATGTGGGCCCCGGATAGCCTGCCTGGGCGCGGGCTGCCGGCGGCAGCGCGGCCAAAAGGCAGATGCAGATTGCGCCCGCCAGCATACCGATGCGCCTGCGCGTGGGTCTGTGCATCGCTCCTTCTTTCGTCGACATTGGGCCGCCCGGCGCGTCGCCCGTCATTCTAGGCGCCCCGACCGCTCGCGCCAACTCGCTCGGTGCTGGTGGGTTGACTGGCAAACGTGCTGTGGGTACAACCGTCGTGGTGTACCGTGTGTCCCGCCGGAAGCGGGGCGCCCATCGCTGCATAGGGAGGATCTATGATTGCTTGGCTTGAGCAGTTCGGTCCCGTCACGCAAGCGCTCATTGCCACGCTGTTCACCTGGTTCGTCACCGCACTGGGCGCCGGCCTGGTGCTCTTTACCAAGTCGGTGAGCCGCCGGCTTCTGGATTCCATGCTCGGGATGGCCGCCGGGGTGATGACGGCCGCCTCCTTCTGGTCGCTGCTGGCGCCGGCGATCGATATGTCCGGCGGTTCCTTTGTGCCGGCACTGATTGGCTTTTTGCTCGGCGGTGCGGTGCTGCGCGTCATCGACCAACTGCTGCCCCACGTCCACCCGGCGCTCCGTAGCGGCGAGATCGAGGGGGTGCCCACCTCCTGGCAGCGCAGCACCCTCCTCATCCTGGCGGTCACCCTGCACAACATCCCGGAGGGGCTGGCCGTGGGAGTCGCCTTTGGCGCGGCGGCCGTGGGCATGGCCGAGTCCTCCCTCGCCGGCGCCGTGGCGCTGGCCATCGGCATCGGCCTGCAGAACTTTCCGGAAGGGACCGCGGTGTCGTTTCCCCTGCGCCGGGAGAACATCAGCCGGGGCAAAGCGTTCTTTTGGGGGCAGCTCTCCGGGATGGTGGAGCCAATCGCCGGTGTGATCGGCGCCTGGGCCGTCGTCACGATGCGGGCCATCCTGCCCTATGCCCTGGCCTTTGCGGCCGGTGCCATGATCTACGTGGTCATCGAGGAACTGATCCCCGAGGCCCAGTCCGAGGGCCACGGACACCTGGCCACCATCGGCGCCATGCTGGGCTTTGCAGTGATGATGACATTGGACGTGGCGCTGGGGTAGCGCATGCCCTGGCCGTCGGATTGTGAGAAGCCCATCCGCTACGGATGGGCTTTTTCTGTTGCTGGGGCGCTGAGGGCCGGCGCCGCCGGCGTTGCCCGGCGCGTGGAGGGCAGCGCGGCGGATAGGAGCAGCGCCAGCCCCGCCAGCCCCAACGCGGTGATGAACAGCACCGGATACGAAAAGGTGCGCAGCAGCCAGCCCCCAAGCGGCGGGGCCAGCATGACCATCGCCGCCAGGGTGTTCAGCGTGCCGATGTACAGGGGGCGCTCCTCATCGGGAGCGTACTCGAGGATATAGTTGAAGAACGGCCACCCCTGGCTGCTGTTCGAGATCCCCAGAAAGAGGAACAGCAGGAGGTACACGTACAGGGCCGCGTTGCCCAGGGAGGGCATGAGAGGGCCCGCCACCAGGGCCAGCAGCGCCGGCACCCCCGCCAACAGGCTGACGATGCGAATGTGGACCCGCGGCCCCATGCGGTCCTGCACGTAGCCCATCAGCAGCCCGGCGGCGAGGCTCCCGGCCACTTGGGCCGATACCAGCAGGCCGGTGCTGGCCAGCGACAGCCGCCCCACCTCCGTGGCGTGCAGGACAAAGAACGCGCTCGCGATCCCCGCGGAGCCCGCCAGCACCCGCACGATCACCAACCGCAGATAGGGGCGATCGTCGCGCAGGAGGGCGGGCAGGCCGGCCAGCACCTGGTGGAAGGAGGCCACCGGCCCACTCCGCGCCCGGCCCGCCGGCTCGCGAATGATGGTCAGGCCGACCGCCGAGAGGAGCAGAACGCCGGACGTCGCCATCAGGAGCACCGCGTGGTTCTGCGGGTACTGCCACGGGCTGCTCTCTCCCAGGATGTAGCGGACGGCCACGCCCCCCGCCACGCCCCCCAGGCCCCCCAGCACCTGGGATGTGCCCAGGATGCGCCCCCGGCGCGTCGGTGGGATCGCCTTGGCCAGGAGGTCGAACCAGGGGACGCTGACCACCGCATCGAGCACGTAAAAGATCGCCAGGCCCGCGATGAGCGCCACCAGCGTCAGATCGGGCCGGCTCTCGGCATAGAGCCAGACGATCAGGCCCATCAGGAAAAAGAGGGGGCGGCTGGCCCAGGCGGCGGATACGACGATCGGTTTCTTCCGGCGCTTGCCGGCGATGGCGCTGGCCACCAGCAGCTGCGGCAAGAGCCATCCGCCGGTGGCCGCCCCGCTCGCCAGGCCGATGGCGATCGGCGAGGGGGTCAGCTGGGCGATGAACGCCGGCAGGATCGTCGTGGTGCCCAGAAAGCTCATGCTCACGGTAAAGAGCGACGAGTCCATGACAAAGGCCGCCGCGTTCCACGCATAGTTGGCAGGCACCTCGCTGGAGAGCGCGGTGGACGGATTCTGTAGCGGCGCTGCCCCTTGGGGCTCGGCCACGTCCTGGGCAGCGGGACTATCCACATCCTGCGACACGACTCACCTCACGAGGGAACCGAGCAGACGAATCGACTCTCGACTATCGAAAGGCAACGACGCGCATGGCAACGGACCGCAGGGCGCCTCGTCAGTCCAGTGGGGGCAGGCCCAGCAACTCGCGCCGGACGAGGTCCAGCGCCAGGTGGATGAGCCAGCCCTGGCCCGAGACGCCAGAGCGCCCGGGGCGCGGCACGCCGTTTCGCAGGCGGCCGCCGACGCTCAGTGACATGTATACCGGCGGGGCTTCCGGCGCGCCCGGGTCGGCGGGGCCGACGATGGCGAGCCCCAGGTCCGCTGCATAGGTCTGCCGCACGGCCTCGGCCGCGCGCTCGGCGGCCTGCTGGCTGACCGTCTCCTCTCCGGCCAGGTCCTCGGACGGGATACCCAGGGCAGTGCCCAGCGCCCCGGCGTCGGGCAGGATGAGGCTGCCGGCCAGCGTTCCCCGCCCGTCGATGGTGTGGGCCAAGTCCTGGGCCAGTTGCCCCTGGGTCACCGTCTCCACCAGGGCCAGCCGCTGGCCCCGTTCCGCCAGAAGACGGCTCACCACGTCGCCGATCGACTCTTGGTCCGCGCCAAAGACATGATCCCCCAGACGACGCCGCAGCTCGGCTTCCACGGGGGCGATGAGGGCCAGGGCCTCCTCCTCGCTTTCCCCCTTGGCCGTGATGCGCACGTCGGTCTGGCCGGGGTGTGCGGCGGTGCCCACCGTGGGGTTGGCAGACTGCATGAGGTCGCCGATCCGTGCATCGATGGCGCTCTCGCCGATGCCCGAGGTGCGCAGGGTGCGGGAGCGGATCACCCCGTGCAGGCCAAAACGCTCGCGGAGGAGGGGGATCACCTCGGTCTCCATGAGGTGCTTCATCTCGTGGGGCACGCCGGGGAGGCAGATCACCAGGTGCCCGCACGCCTCGACGGCAAAGGCGGGCGCGGTGCCCACCGGGTTGTGGATAACCTGCGCCCCGGCCGGGCGCTGCGCCTGCTTGCGGTTGTTCTCCGTCATCGGGTGGTTGCGCCGGCCAAAGTAGGCGGCGATCTCGGCCAACAGCGCCTCGTCGAGGATCAGCGGCTGGCCGGTCGCCTCGGCCACCGCCTCGCGGGTGATGTCGTCCACCGTGGGGCCCAGGCCACCGGTGGTGATCACCACGTCGGAGCGCTGCAGGCCGGTGCGCAGCACCCCGGCGGCGCGGCCCAAGTTATCGCCGACGGTGACGGTGTAGAAGAGGTTCAGACCGATCTTGGTCAGCTCGCGAGCGATCCACGCCGAGTTGGTATCCACGATCTCGCCGAGCAGGAGCTCGGTGCCAATGGTGACGATTTCAGCCTGCAAGGGTGTCTCCATATCTGCTAGCGTATGCCGCTGCTATAGGTAAACGTCCAGTCCCCGGGCGCGCATCTCTTGCACCAGGGCGCTGACGTCTTGGGCGCGCGACGTGGGCAGCACCAGGACGGCGTCGCCGGCATCCACGACGACCATCCCCTCCAGGCCCACGGTGGCCACCAGGCGCTCCGAGTAGATGATCGAGGAGCGCGTATCCAGCCCCACGTGTTGGCCGGCGCCCAGGTGGGCGTTTCCCTCCTCGTCGCGGGGCAGCAGGTCATAGAGGGAGGCCCAACTGCCCACGTCGCTCCAGCCCAGATCGCACGGGATCACCGCCACCCGCTCGGCCCGCTCCATGATCCCCACGTCGATGGTGACGGGGCGGATCTCGTTCCACAGCCGCGCGAACGCCCCCTGCTCGTCGGCGCCGAGGGCCCGCATCGCCCGCAACTGGGCGCTCATGGCGGGCAGGTGCCGAGAGAACTCGTCCAGGATGTGGCCCAACGTCCAGCAAAAGTAGCCGGTGTTCCAATAGTGCCGGCCGCTCCCGGCGTACTCCTCGGC
>JAAZBQ010000754.1 GCA_012513725.1 Chloroflexota bacterium | reverse complement strand
CGATCCTGGTCCACCTTGGACGTGCCGGCGATATCCAGGTGCGCCCACGGGTAACCCTCGGCAAAGCGCTTGAGGAACTGCCCCGCGCTGATGGCCCCCGCCGGCCGGCCGCCGGAGTTCTTGATATCCGCCACGTCCGACTTGATCTGCTCGGCGTACTCGTCGTAGAGGGGCAGCCGCCAGATCTTTTCGCCGGTGGCCGCGGCGGCCGTCGCCAGCTGCTCGGCGAGGGCGTCGTCGGTGGCCATCAGCCCCGAGGCGACGTGTCCCAGGGCAATGACGCAGGCCCCCGTGAGGGTGGCCAGGTCCACCACGGCCCGGGGCTCGTAGCGCTTGGCGTAGGCCAGGGCATCGGCCAGGATCAGGCGCCCCTCGGCGTCCGTGGAGATCACCTCGATGGTGAGCCCGCTGAGGGATTCCAGGACGTCGCCGGGCTTGTAGGCGCGGCCGCCCGGCAGGTTCTCGGTGGCCGGCATCAGGCCCACCACGTGGAGCGGCAGGTCCAGGCGTGCCACCGCCTGCATCACGCCGAGGGTGACGGCGGCGCCGGACATGTCGTCCTTCATCCACTCCATCCCCTCGCCCGGCTTGAGGGAGATGCCGCCCGAGTCAAAGGTGATCCCCTTGCCCACCACCACGTAGGTCGGCAGGTCGTCGCGGCCGGCGTTGTGTTCCAGGATGATGAACTTGGCCGGCTCGGCGGAGCCCTGGGCCACCCCGAGGAGGGCGCCCATGCCCAGCTCGGCCATGTCACTCTCCTCCAGCACCTGGCGGGCGAGGCCCGTCTCACCGGCCACCGCCCCGGCCCGCTCGGCCAGGAGCGTGGGGGTGAGGTAGTTGGCCGGCATGTTCGCCAGGTCCCGAGCCAGGGTCACCGCCTCGGCAATGACCCGCCCCCGCTCGGCGCCCCGGGCGGCGGCGTCCCGCTCCGCCGGATCGCAGACGATGGTGAGCCCCTCGATGGCGGGGTTCTCGCCGGAGGCATCCGATTTCCGCTCCAGGAAGGCATAGCCTCCCAGGAGCGCGCCCTCGACGACGGCCTGGGCGGCCTCCTCGGCCCCCAGGGGACCCGCGCCGGGCAGGGCCACGTGGTAGTGGCTGAGGCGCAGCCGACGGGCGGCCTTGGCCGAGGCGGCGGCGGCCACGCGCAAGTCCTCGGCAGCGAACTCGGCGGATCCCAAGCCTACGGCGAGCACCCGCTTGGCGGGCAGGACGCCACGGGAGTAGAGGAGGGCGGTCTCCTCGCGCTTGCCGGAGAGATCCCCCGCCGCGCGCAGCTCCTCCAGCGCGCCGCCGAGCGCTCCATCGACGGCGGCCGCGCGCCCCGTGAGTGCCGCGGGCGAAGGCGCCACGAATACGGCGATCAAGTCGGCCGGCAACGCATCCAGGGGATCCACGCGCACGTCCACGTTCATCATCCTGCCTCCCAAAGGGTCATCGGCTGCGCCGGGTGGCGCAGGCCCGCAACAAACCGCCGGGATCGTACCACAGGCCACCGGGCGGGGGCAAGCGCTCCCGCCCGGTGGCGCCACGTGGATTGCGCGTCGGGTCGTTCAGAAGGGGTATTCGTACCAGTCCAGCATCCCCTTGGGCGTGGCCGCCCCGGCGTAGAGGAGGTGCGACGTATAGCCCTCGGCGAACAGGCACGACCAGAACCAGCCGCGCGTATCGAGCACCGCGCCGCTGGAATCCACCACCTTCCCGCCGCCGACCACCGCGTACTCTTCGCTAGCCATCAGCGCGAACTGCCGCGTGGCCATCCTGAGATAGTGCTCCTGGCCGGTGATGCGGTACGCATAGGTCAGCGATTCGAGGATGTGTGGCGTGGCGTGGGGCTCCTTGAGCGAGGGCAACT
>JAAZBQ010000753.1 GCA_012513725.1 Chloroflexota bacterium | reverse complement strand
TGGGCCACGGTCTCCTCGCTGGGCGCATAGCGGCCCATGAGGCCGGCGGCCTCGGCGCTGCGGGTGACGGCCCGGGCCAGGGCGTGCTCCGAGCGCCCCTCGAGGGCTGCCGCCTTGGCCAGCAGGTCGACACAGTTCTCGCAGTAATCGGGCATCTCGCCGTGCAGCTCGCACGCTCCGCCCACCACGTACGGTTCGCCGGCGGTGAGGGTGCCTGTCTTGTCAAAGGCCATCACCTGGAGCGAGGCCAGGGCCTCGAGGTGGCGGCCGCCCTTGATCAGCACGCCCGAGCGCGCCGCCCGGGTCAGCGCCGATACGATGGTCACCGGCGTCGAGATCACCAGCGCACACGGACACGAGATCACCAGCAGCACCAGCGCCCGGTAGAGCCACGCGTCGAACGCGCCCAGCCCCACCAGCGGGGGCACGGTGGCGATCAGCACTGCCAGCCCCAGCACGATCGGGGTGTAGACCGCCGCAAAGCGGTCCACCAGCCGCTGGGCCGGGGCGCGTTCGCTCTGCGCCTCGGAGACCATCCGCAGGATGCGGGCAATGGTCGAGTCCTCGGCGACGCGGGTCACCTCCACGGTCAGCGCGCCGGAGCCGTTGATCGTGCCGGCGAACACCTCGCCGCCGGGCTCCTTTTCCACCGGAATCGATTCGCCGGTGATCGGGGCCTGGTTCACGGCCGAACGGCCTTCGACGACCCGGCCGTCCACCGGAAAGCGCTCGCCGGGGCGCACCAGGACGCGCTCGCCGTGTTGCAGTTCCTCCACCGGCACCACCACGGCCTGGCCGTCGCGCTCGACGGTGGCCTCGGGCGGGGCCAGTTCCATCAGCGAGCGGATGGCGTTCCGCGCCCGGTCCGACGTGTACGACTCGAGGAGCTCGCCGATGGAAAAGAGGAATATGGTGACGGCGCCCTCGGCGTACTCGCCGACGAACATCGCGCCGATAGCCGCCACCACCATCAGGACGTTCATGTCCAGGGTGCGGGCGGTACGCAGGGTCGTCCACCCGGCGCGGGCCAGGTAGAACCCACCGGCGGCGATGGCCAGCCCATAGAGGATCCGCGACGCCAGCACGGGGCCGCCGAGCCAGCCCAGGATCGCGGCCGTCAGCAGCAGGATGCCGCTGGTGGCCGTGGTGACCAACTGACGGTTCCGGCGGAACCAGGCGGCAAATCCGTCGGGCGGCGCCTCGGTGGCGGCGGCCAGCGCCTCCTCGTCGAGCGCCTCAAAGCCCATCTGGTCGGCCAGGCGCTGGACCTCGGGCAGCACGTTGCGGGCCCGGTCGGTCTCCACCGTCAGCTCGGCCGTCGCATAGATCAGCCGCGCATGGGCCACGTCGGGCAGCCCCTGGACGGCCTTTTCGAGGTTCGCGGCGCAATCCGGGCAATCGAGCCCGCGCAGCGTCACCTTGAGCTTTACGTTGTCTTTTTGTTTGTCTTTCTGTTGTTCCACTGTATAAGCCTATCTGAGGTACGGGCGAGGGGGAGGGTGCGCGTCACGCCTACCCGTCGTCTCGGCTCCGCCCTTCCTGCGAGTGCTCCAGGGCATACTGGTACATGCGGGCGATGTGCTCGTCGGCCAGGGAATAGTAGATGTGGCGCCCCTCCCGCCGCGCAGCAACGGTGCGCAACTGGCGCAGGAGGCGCAACTGGTGGGAGACGGCGGATACCGTCATGCCCAACGCCTCGGCCAGCACGGTGACGCACACCTCGCCCTCCGCCAGCGCGGAGATCAGCCGCACCCGGGTGGGGTCGGCCAGGGCGGTAAAGGTGTCGGCCAGGGCCCGCGCCTCTTCCTCGCCGAGGGCCACACACGTCGCCCCGTCGTGGCAGCACGCGTCGGCGACCGCCTCTTCCTCCTGCACGAATTCCCGCTCCGTCATGGTCAGCACCCCGTAACACTTGAGTATTTACTCAAGTATAACATGAGACCCCCCGCAGGTCAATGTCCGCGCGAGGTGAGCAGCAAGTCCAGATGTGATAGAGCGGCGCAGATGTGGAGCGGCGCCGATCTGGAGTGCGGCAGCGAGACTGCCGCACTCCAAAGCCCCGCCGCTTGGCTACAGTCGGCATTGCTTCGAGGGGCGACCCGCCATGGGAATGCGTCCCCCTTTTGGGGGCGGGCAGATTTGCCGCACTCCCACACCAACACCGTCGCCGCGTGCTTGACGTGCCGCGCGTTCTCGTGTTTCATTCGAAGGCTGCAAGCGCAT
The DNA here is from genome assembly GCA_012513725.1 of Chloroflexota bacterium. Classification (GTDB taxonomy): domain Bacteria; phylum Chloroflexota; class Anaerolineae; order UBA1429; family UBA1429; genus JAAZBQ01. The sequence continues at coordinate 190 of JAAZBQ010000753.1, read as the reverse complement.
CACGCCCGCGTATCCCACGGGAGGACCCTCGTTGTATCGCATCGCACCCAGCCTCCGGCCCGGTTTCGTCGTCCCGCTACGCATCGTCTCAGCGCTCCTGCCGGCGCAGGGCGAGCCGGCGCCGGCTCGATCCTCCTCGCCCCGCAGACGGGCGCCTACCCCCAATGCCTCTCCGCCCCGCGAGAAAGAG
>JAAZBQ010000105.1 GCA_012513725.1 Chloroflexota bacterium | reverse complement strand
GGGATGTTGCCGAACCGGTACTCCCCGCGCCAAAAGAACCCGTGGGTCTCGAACGGATACCAGCGGTTGGGCACAAAGACGACGATGCGCCCCCCCGGCCGGGTCACCCGCCACGCCTCGCCCACGGCGGCGGCGTCATCGTCGACGTGCTCGAGCACCTCGTGCAAGAGTACCATGTCGAACGTATCCGCGTCGTAGGGCAGCGCCTCGGCAGGGGCCTGGCGGATGTTTGGCAGGGTGCGCGACGCCTCTGCGACCCGCTCCGCGTCCACGTCCACGCCGTGGACGTCGTCGGAAAAGGCGCGCAAGCGGCTCACGTACATCCCCAGGCCGCAGCCCACGTCCAGCAGGCGCGCGCCCTCTAGCGCCACGTGGGCGCGGATCATGTCCAGGCGGCGCTCCTGGCCGGCCCTCCAGACGTAGGACGGATGCCCCAGGGCAATGGCCTTGTCGGCCGAAACGTTCTCTACCATGCCGGTCATGATACCCCCAGCGGGGGTTCCGTGCAAAAGGGTGCGGCAGGCGCCTGCTCGGGCGCTACCGGTCGGGGCGCCCCCGAGACGCGCAGGTGACAATTTCTTCACAAATCCGTCGAACTCTTGACTATGCTCCCAACACGTGCTATGCTGACCAAAGACTTTCGAAGGAGGCGCACATGTTCGTGTTCATGAGCAGCATTCGGCTCCGCTCCGCCGGCAGCGGTGCCGTTGCCCCCTGCTTGAGTGCGCCTGTCGATCATGTGTTGGAGTTCGGCTGCCCATAGCCAACTACACATAGCCTACCAGAGGCCGCGGGTGCACCAGGACCCGCGGCCTCTTTTTTGTTCCCGACGGCTGCGGGGCCACCGCGGCCGTTGTGTGTTTTCGGGACTCGTTCGCAAGGTGGTGTACCGTGAATCATTCGTTCCGCCGCTATGGCGAGTTGTTGGGCCGCTACCTGGGCCCCCACCGTGGTCGTGCCATCATCCTGGCCGTGCTCCTGTTTGGGGCCACCGGCCTGCAGCTGGCGAACCCGCAGTTCCTGCGCACCTTTGTGGACGCCGCCCAGGCCGGCGAGCCGACGCGCGTCTTGATCAACGCGGCGCTGGTCTACCTCGCCGTGGCCCTCGTCCGGCGGGTGCTGGCCATCGGCGCCGCCTATGTGGGCAATGACCTTGGCTGGCGCGCCACGAACGCCCTGCGCGCTGACCTCGCCGAGCACTGCCTGTCGCTGGACCTGCCCTTTCACAAGAGCCACACGCCGGGCCAGTTGATCGAGCGGATCGACGGCGACGTGCTGGCGATGGCCAACTTTTTCTCTCAGTTCGTGGTCCGCATCGTGGGCAGCGCGCTGCTCCTGGTGGGCATCCTGATCGTCCTGTTCATCGAGGACTGGCGCATCGGCCTCAGCCTGACCGCCTTTGCGCTGACGTCGCTGGGCGTCCTGGCGGGCCTGCGCGAGCATGCAGTGGCGGAATCCACCGCCGAGCGCGAGCAGAGCGCCACGCTCTTTGGCTTTATCGAGGAGCGCCTGACCTCCATCGACGACATCCGGGCCAATGGCGCCGGCGCCTATGCCATGCGCCGCTTTTACGAGGTGATGCGCAAGTTCACCGACGCCGCCCAGATGGCCTGGATCAAGCGCTCGGTCGTGTGGCTCACCTCCATGGCGCTGTTCAACGTGGGCAACGTGCTGGCGTTCGGCCTTGGGGCCGCGCTGTACCTCTCGGGCGCCGTGACGCTGGGCACCGCCTTTTTGCTCACCAACTATGTGGCCATGCTGTTCCACCCGATCGAGCTGCTGACCCAACAGCTGCAGGACCTGCAAAAGGCTGCCGCCGGGCTGACCCGCGTTCAGGAACTGCTGGCCCTCGAGCGCATCATCCTCGACGGCCCCCGGGACGACCTGCCGACGGGGCCCCTGGCCGTCGCCTTTCAAGACGTCTCGTTCACCTACGAGGACGGCGACCAGCAGGTGCTGCGCGACCTGAACTTTCGCCTGCTGCCCGGCACCAGCGTCGGGCTCTTGGGGCGCACGGGCAGCGGCAAGACGACGCTCAGCCGACTCCTGTTCCGCCTGTACGATCCCACGGAGGGGGCCATCCGCCTGGGCGACGCCACGCTGCCCGAGCTCACCCTGGACGCGCTGCGTCAGCGGGTGGGAATGGTGACCCAGGACGTGCAGCTCTTCCAGGCGTCGATCCGCGACAACCTGACGCTCTTTGATCGCTCGATCCCCGATGAGGAGATCTTGGGCATCATCAAGGACCTGGGCCTGACCGACTGGATATCTCGCCAGCCCGAGGGGCTGGACACGGAACTGGCCGCCGGGGGTGGCGGCCTCTCCGCCGGCGAGGCGCAGCTACTGGCCTTTGCCCGCGTGTTCCTCAAGGATCCCGGACTCGTGATCCTCGACGAACCCTCGTCGCGGCTCGACCCAGCCACCGAGCGCCTCATCGAGCGCGCCGTGAACCGGCTCCTGCGCGACCGCACGGCCATCATCATCGCCCACCGCCTGGGCACCGTGCAGCGGGTGGACGAGATCATGATCATGGAGGATGGGCGCATCATCGAGCACGGGCCCCGGGCCCGGCTCGTCGAGGACCCCGCCTCTCACTTTTCCGGGCTGCTGAGGACCGGCATGGAGGAATCGTTCGCATGAAAAGCCTGAGATACACCTGGGCTCTGGTACGCTACCGGCCCGGGCTGTTCCTCGTCAACTGCCTCCTGTGGGGGGCGTTCCATACGATCCCGATCGCGTCCGGCCTGCTGAGCAGGGCGTACTTTGACACCCTGTCCGGAGAGGCCACCTCCGGGTGGTCGCTGTGGTACCTGGTGGCCATGATGGGCCTGGCGGGCGCCGTGCGGGTCGGCGTGTTCCGGGTTGGCTTTAACAAGTTCGTCTACATCTGGTACCTGTTGGAGGCCGTCGTGCGGCGCAACCTGATGCATTGGGCGCTCCAGGGCCCGGGGTCGCACCCGCTCACCGAATCGGCCAGCCAGTCGGTCACCCGGTTCCGCGAGGACGTCGGCGATGTGTCGGATTATGTCGAGGCCTGGATGGACATGGCCGGCATCCTGCTGTTCGCCCTGGTGGCACTGGTGGTCATGTTCCGCATCGATCCGCTGATCACCGTGGTGGTGGCGGCGCCGGTGCTGGGCATGGCGTATCTCACCAATCGCCTCTCCACCCGCCTGCGGGCCTACCGCAAGGCGCATCGCGAGGCGGCGAGCAAGGTGACGGGGTTCATCGGCGAGATCTTTGGCGCCTACCAGGCCGTCAAGGTGGCCTCTGCCGAGCGGCCGGTGCTCGACCGCTTTGGCGCGCTGAACGAGACCCGCCGCCAGCGGGCTCTCCGCGACGTGCTCCTGGCCGAGGCGCTGGGGTCCATCAACTGGACCGTGGTGGACCTCACCGTCAGCATCGTGCTGCTGTTGGGGGCCTCCAAGGTGCGCGGAGGGTCGTTTAGCGTCGGGGATCTGGCGCTGTTCATCTACTACCTCTCGCTGATGTCGGGGTACATGCGCTACGTTGGCGACATGATCGCCCGGCACAAGCGCATGCAGGTGGCCTATGAGCGGCTGGACCAGTTCCTGGCCGGCGCCCCGGAGAACGCCCTGGTGGAGCACGCGCCGGTGTACCTGGAGGGCGACATCCCCGAGGTGCCCCTGGCCACGGCGACGGCCGTCGACCGCCTGGAGCACCTGGAGGTGCGCGGGCTGGACTACCACTATGCCGACGAGGGCAAGGGCGTCGAGGGGATCGACCTCTTGCTGCCCCGAGGGTCGCTCACGGTGGTCACGGGCCGCATCGGCGCGGGCAAGACCACGCTGCTCAAGGCGCTCCTGGGGCTGGTGCCGGCCGAGGGCGGCGAGATCCGCTGGAACGGCCAGGCGGTAGAGGACCCGGCAACCTTTTTCGTGCCGCCGCGGAGCGCCTACACGCCGCAGGTGCCGCTCTTGGTGAGCGAGCCACTGCGGGATAACATCCTGATGGGCCTGCCCGCCGACGACGAGGAGTTGCAGAGCGCCATCCACCTGGCCGTCATGGAGCACGATCTGGAGGCCATGGAGCAGGGGCTGGAGACCGTCGTCGGCCCGCGGGGCGTGCGCCTCTCGGGCGGGCAGACCCAGCGGGCCGCCGCGGCGCGGATGTTCATCCGCCGGCCGGAACTGCTGATCTTTGACGATCTCTCATCCCGGCTCGATGTGGAGACCGAGCGCATCCTCTGGGAGCGCCTGTTCGCCGAGCGTGACGGCGGCGGGGAGGCGCCCACCTGTCTGGTGGTCTCCCACCGGCGAGCGGTGCTCCAGCGCGCCGACCAGATCATCGTGCTGGAGGGCGGCCGCGTCACGGCGCGGGGGACCCTGGAGGAACTCCTGGCGACCAGCGCCGAGATGCGGGCCCTCTGGCGGGGACGCTTTGCGGACGACGAGGCCGCCCCGGACGAGCGGCCGGAGAAAGCGGTACCGGCCGCGCTCCCCATGGCGTCCTCCGCTTCGTGACCGAACCGTCGGTGGTCCCGACAGCCATCTGGCTGCCGGGGCCACCCCTGACACCCGAGAGGACGACCGATGCCCCCACGAGAGACTGCGACCATCACCAGCACCCGCAACCCACGGATCGTCGAGGCGCGCAAGCTGGCGCAGCGCAAGCACCGCGAGCGGCAGGGACGCTTTCTCGTCGAGGGCCTGCAACTCATTGGCATGGCCCTCGCGGCGGGGTATCGGCCCCTCGAGGTGTTCTACGCCCCCGAGATGGCAAGCAGTGCCGCCGCTCAGGCCGTGCTCGAGCAACTCGGGGCGCTGGACGTGCCCCGCACCCCCGTCGCCCCCCACGTGATGGAGGCCCTCGCCGAGCGGGAGCTCTCCCAGGGTCTCGTGGCGATCTTTCGCCTGTGGGCCACCGACCTCGCCTCGCTGCCCGTGGGCGCCGCGAGCCTGGTGCTGGTGCTCGACCGGCTCCAGGATCCCGGGAACCTGGGCACCCTCGTGCGCACCGCCGACGCGGTGGGCGCCGCGGCGGTGGTCCTCCTGGAGCCCGCGGTGGACCCCTTTCACCCCAAGGCGGTGCGCGCCACGATGGGATCCCTGTTCCACGTGCCCATCGCCCGCACGGCGGACGCTGCGGGGGCGCTCGCCGCGCTCCGCGC
>JAAZBQ010000752.1 GCA_012513725.1 Chloroflexota bacterium | reverse complement strand
CCCCTGGAGCCTGGGCACGGTGCTGGACCTGGGCGGCGTGATGCTGGAGCCGGGGGACGTGTTCTACGAGTACTATTACCCGGAGCGCTGGTTCAACCTCTTTCGCATCGTCGATGCCGGTGAGCGCCTCAAGGGCTGGTACTGCAACGTCATCTGCCCGCCCAGGATCCAGGCGGTGGACGGCCGGTGGGAAATCCGCTGGCGCGACCTGGCGCTGGACCTCCTGATCATGCCCGATGGCCGCGACCGCCTCCTCGACGAGGACGAGTTCGAGGCGATCGCGCCCTCCGACGAGGTGCGGGCTCGGGCGGCCGCGGCGATGGCCACGCTGCGCGCCTGGGCAGCCGAGGGTCGGGAGCCGTTCGAGGACACGATGGGGGCGGAGGGATAGAGGAGAAAGGACAGTGGCGGAAGGATGAAGGATGGGTGCCAAGCCAGGCTGGCATCGAGCACCCCACCGGCCCACACGCGCAGCCAAGCGGTGTGGACGAGCCCTCCGCCCTGTCATCCTGAGCCTCCAACCCGTCATCCCGAGCCGCCGCCCTGTCATCTTTCGTCCTTCCGCCTTCATCCTTTGCCCCGCGCCCTTCCGCCCTCGTCCTTTGTTTTCTCCCGCCGGATGGGCTAGAATGGGGCAAACCATGCGCAGTCGACAGGAGCACGAACCAGTTGACGGACACGGAACCCAGAGTACGTTACGCGCTCGTCATTCGCCTGCCTCGCGAGGTCGAGGTGCGCATCGAGGACACGTTCCTCTCGGTGATCGGCACGACCAAGCCCGCCATGGGCTACCACCTGACCCTCCTGGGCCCCTACTGCCTGGCGCAGGGAGTGTCGTCCCCCTTCCTGGCCGCCGTGTCCCGGGTGTGCCGGCAGACAGAGTCGTTTCCGGTGCGCCTGGAGGGCCTGGGGGTCTTTCGCACGGCGAACAACAACGCCGTGTACCTGGGCGTCGAGAATCCGGCGCCGGTCGTCGCCCTCCACCGCAGGCTGCTCCAGGCCACCGCTGGCGTGGTGGAACCGGAGAACGAGCGGCTGCGCGCCTGGACGGTGGACAACTATAACCCCCACGTCACCCTGGGACTGGGAATGACCGACGGCGACCTAGAAGAATTCCTGCGCCTCGGCGAACAGCGGCACCTGACCGCCGAGTTCACCGTGCAGCAGGTGTACCTCGTCGAACAGGTGCCGAATGGCCCCTGGGAGGTCGCCGCCGAGTACTCTTTGGGCGCCACGATCTCGGTGCCCCCCCAGGGCTAACGCGCGACGCGCCGGATCAGTACTCGACGACCCGCGGCATCTCCTTGGCCTGCTTGATCCAGTTGGCCACCTGGGCCTGCGAGGGTACCTGGCGCACGACCTTCTTTTCGGCATTCACCTCGACGATCTTGGCGTGCAACGCGTCGGGGTTGCGCTGCGCCAGCTCGGGGACGGTGTCCACACCGGCGACCTCCAAGAGGTCCGAGTACTCTTCGCCCACGCCCTTGATACGGAACAGATCCGCGCGGTTCGTCCACTCGAGAATCTGATTCTCACGCAGGTCCGCCTTTTCGGCCAGGGCCTTGCGCCCCTGGCGCGTGGCGCCCGCCTTGAGCAGGCCCTCGACGGTCACCACTCCGGCCTCGCGTAGCTTGGCCGCAAACACATCACCGATCCCCTCGATGTCGATCACGTTGGTCATGGTAACCTCCTGCGATGTGCGGTTCAGGCTGCTGCTGCTAGGCATACAAGGTAACGCGCTCCGTGCCTTCTGTCAATGGCCGTTCAACCCGTTCAGAGCGTCTCCGCCTGCCCCTCAACGGGGATGGTGACCCCGCGCACTCCGAGGTCCTCCAACCCCTTCTTGAGCGCCAGGCCGGCCTCCTCCTCGCCGTGGACGATGTAGGCCCCCCGCAGCCGCTCGGGCCCCAGCCGCT
>JAAZBQ010000751.1 GCA_012513725.1 Chloroflexota bacterium | reverse complement strand
TGGTCGAGCACACGGCAACGGCCTTGGAGGGGGAGTGGTACGAGCTGCGGGCCATCGACGCCCGCTTCGAGGGGATGCGGGAGGGGCAGGGGGTGTTCGTGCGCGCCTTCCTGGGAGCGCCGGGTCCTCTGACCTACGTCGGGGAGTACGTGATGCCCATGGACCCGGTGGAGGGCTGGCTCCCGCTGATCGTGGACCACCTCCACGCCGACCTTACGGGGAAGACGATGGCTACGCTGATGCGGCGCGGGGGCGATGAGCGGACGAACTGGCGCGCGGACCCGGTCTGCCGGGCGGGGGCGGACACCGTAGGGGCGGCCCAGGCCGCAAGCGCCCAGGACGCCATCCGCCAGGTGCTCGGCCTGCGGGACGCCCTGGACCCCCGCTACATACTCGCCTGGGAGGAGGGGGATCTTGGCCGCAACTAGCAAGCGCCGGAGCCACAAGCCGGAGACGGAGACCAAGGCCACCAAGGAGGACATGCTCGCCGGACAGCTCCGGATGCTGGGGCTGCCGGAGCCCCGCCGGCAGTACCGGTTCCATCCGGTGCGACACTGGCTGTTCGACTTTGCCTGGCCAGACATACGACTGGCCGTGGAGGTGGAGGGGGGTCTGTGGGTGCGGGGGCGGCACAACTCCCCCAAGGGGTTCATCGGGGACTGCGAAAAGTACGGCGAGGCCGCGGTGCTGGGCTGGCAGGTGGTGCGGGTGCCCACGGACTGGATCGGCCTGCGGGACTGGCAGGCCGCGGAACTGGTGGCCCGGACGATCCGGGCGATGGTGCAAGAGGCCTCCCGAGAGGAGGCCGTTTCGTGAGAACAGGAGGCAGGCGGGGCAACATGCGGCGACGGTGGCGGTGGGACGACGCGCTGGGCTGGGCAGCAGTTGCCGCGGCCTTGGCGGTGGCTTGTGGTGTGGGGCTGGCCTACCTGTTCACGGTGGGGCTCACCTGGGCGTTCCTGGGCGCCTGGCAGTGGGCTGCGGGGGCGCCGCTCCTGGGGAGCGGCTACAACGTCTGGCGGCTGGGGCTGGTGATGTTCGGTGTGTCTATCCTGGTCCAGAGCGGGCTGCGCGCCCGCGCACGCGCGGCGGTGACGCCGAAGGAGGGCTGAGAGCGTGTACGCGAAACTGACGATCGTCGGCAACCTGGGCAGGGACCCAGAACTCCGCTACACGGCGGACGGCACCCCGGTGTGCTCCTTCTCCGTGGCCACGTCCCGGCGGGTACCGGATGGCCAGAACGGCTACAAGGAGGTGCCGACGTGGTGGCGCGTTACGACCTGGCGCAAGCTGGCGGAGAACTGCCAGAGGTTCTTGGCCAAGGGGCGCCGGGTGCTCGTGGAGGCGGAGGTGGTGAAGGCCCACGGCTACAAGACCCGCGACGGCGAGGTCGCGGCCAGCCTGGAGATCACCGCGGACCGCGTGGTGTTCCTCTCGTCTCGTGAGGAGGGCAGCGGGAGCCCGTCGGCGCGACCCGGCGCCCGCGACGAACGCCTGGGGGACCTGGAGGAGGAGATCGAGGGGATCCACGGCGTCGTGCTGGGCGGCAGCGGACTGCCGGGCGGCAGCGGACTGCCGGACGACGAGGAGATCCCTTTCTAGCCG
>JAAZBQ010000750.1 GCA_012513725.1 Chloroflexota bacterium | reverse complement strand
TGCGCGCCTATGCCCTGCAAAAGACCATGCGGGCTATGGACCTTGGCGTGGAGTTTGGCGCGCGGACCTACGTCTTCTGGGGCGGCCGGGAGGGCGCCGAGACCGACGCCGGCAAGAGCCCGCTGGAAGCCCTCGCCCGGATGCGCGAGGCGCTCGACTACCTCTGCGCCTATGCGCTGGACCAGGGCTACGACCTGCGCTTTGCCCTGGAGGCCAAGCCCAACGAGCCCCGGGGCGATCTCTACCTCCCCTCCACCGGCCACATGCTGGCCTTTATCGAGACGCTGGAGCACCCCGAGATGGTGGGCGTGAACCCCGAGGTGGCCCATGAGCACATGTCGGGGCTCAATTTCATGCACGGTGTGGCCCAGGCCTGGGACGCCGGCAAGCTCTGGCACATCGACCTGAACGACCAGTACCCCGGCCGCTACGACCAGGACCTGCGCTTTGGCTCCCGCGACATCAAGGCCGCCTTTTTTCTGGTGCAGTTCCTCGAGGGGGTGGGCTACAGGGGGCCGCGGCACTTTGACGCCCACGCCTACCGCACCGAGGACTATGAGGGGGTGAAGGATTTCGCCCGAGGTTGCATGCGCACCTACCTGATCCTCAAGCACAAGGCGGCGCGCTTTGCGCGGGATGCGGAGATCCAGTCCCTCCTGGCCGAGATCCGCGGCGGGGAGGGCGCAGACGCCGCCAGCCTCCTGGGCCCCTATCGCCGGGAGCGGGCGGAAGCGCTGCGGGCCGAAGCGTTCGACCGGCGGACCATCGCCGCACGGGGATTGCGATACGAGCGGCTGGATCAGCTGACGGTCGATCTGCTCCTGGGGGTGCGATGAGGGGGTGATCGATCGAACATCGGCACGCGCGGGTTTTCTTAACGGATTCTTGGCGCTTGGAGGAAGCCTATGGGCTTAAGAATGGTGTAGGATACGGGGCTTCCGGCTGCTACCGGAAGCATGGACCGCTTGCATACCGTCGCGATGTGTCGTAGGTCTCGTCGTACCGGGGGGGACGGGGCCCAGGCTCTCGTGTGGTGGTTGTTAGCGCTCTACCCCTCCCCCGGCTCCCAGAGCGGCCGCGGCGTACCGAAAGGCAATGCCACGCGGGCTATGGGCGGTGCCGGGTAACGTGCATTCGCAGGTTCCACACCATCGTTGGCGGCCAAATGCCGCCCGCACTCCTCAGGAGGACTCTGATGCGAACGTTTCCCGTGCGATTCCTGCTTGCTATGGCGCTGGTGGCGGCCATCGTGGTCGGCTGTGGCCGCGACGAGCCCCCGGAGCCCCAGTACCTCGTGGTGACGGCCACGCCGGATCCTGACGCGGAACCGGCCGGTGGCGTGCCCCCGGCCGATGCCACGCCCGAGCCCACGGCTGTCCCCGCACCCACGAGCGCGCCCGAACCCACCGACGCCCCCGAACCCGAGCAACAGACCTCCGGCGGCAAGGGCGGCTCGGTAGCCAGACCCACCGACGAGCCCGAGCCCGCCTCGACGGCGGGAGGCGGCGCCGTCTCTTCCCTGGCCGACGTCAAGAACGCCGTCGTCCAGATCGTGGCCCAGGGCAGCTTTGTCGATCCCGAGTTCGGCTTGCAACTGAACGCGGCGGGCTCCGGCTCGGGGTTCATCGTGGATCCCTCGGGCATCGCCGTGACGAACAACCACGTGGCCACCGGCGCCGCATTCCTGCAGGTCTTTATGCCTGGCGAGACCCGCCCGCGGAACGCCAAGATCCTGGGCGTCTCGGAATGCTCGGACCTGGCGGTCATCGACATCGACGGCGACGGCTATCCCTTCCTAGAGTGGTACACCGGCGCGGCGAACCCCGGCCTGGAGGTCTACACCGCCGGCTTTCCGCTGGGCGACCCCGAGTACACCCTCACCCGGGGCATCATCTCCAAGGAGCGTGCCGATGGCGATAGCAACTGGGCCTCGGCGGACCATGTGATCGAGCACGACGCCCGGCTGAACCCCGGCAACTCGGGCGGGCCCCTGGTGACGGCGGACGGCCAGGTGGTGGGCGTCAACTATGCCGGGATCGACTCCACCGGGCAGTACTATGCCATCGGCCGGCAAGAGTTCGAGCGCGTCTACGAGACGCTGCGCTCCGGTCAGGACGTCACCTCCATCGGCGTGAACGGCACGGTGGTGCAATCGGCCGACGGCGCGGTGTCGGGGATCTGGGTGGCCTCGGTCGAGTCGGGCTCCCCGGCAGATCA
>JAAZBQ010000749.1 GCA_012513725.1 Chloroflexota bacterium | reverse complement strand
GATTACTTGGGTCGCCATACGTACTCCCTTCTCTGCCGGCGGCGCCGGCGCTGCGCTGCCTACTTGAGCGCCTGGCGGATGCCGGCGATGATGGCCTCGACGCCGGGGATGGCCTCGTCCTCGAGGGTCTCGGACATGGGCACCGGCACGTCGCGGGCGGCGACGCGGACGATGGGGGCATCGAGCCAGTCAAAGGCGGATTCGTTGATGCGGGCGATGAGCTCCGAGATGAACGAGCCGGTCTTGTAGGCCTCTGTGACGCCGACGACCCGGCCGGTCTTACGCACCGAGGCGACGACGGTTTCCATGTCGAGGGGCTTGAGCGTGCGGAGGTCGACGACCTCGACGCTGATACCCTCCTCGGCCAGGGCCTCGGCGGCCTCCAGGGCGCGGTGGACCATCCGGGAGTAGGTGATCACCGAGACATCGGCGCCCTCGCGCTTGACGTCGGCGACGCCGAGGGGGATGGTGTACTCTTCGGTGGGCACGGGGCCCTGGACGCCGTAGAGCATCTTGTGCTCGATGAACATCACCGGATTGTCGTCGCGGATGGCGGATTTGAGCAGTCCCTTGGCGTCGTAGGGCGTGGCGGGCATGACGAGATAGATGCCGGGAAAGTGCGCCCACAGCGCCTCGAGGCTCTGGGAGTGGTGCGCGGCGATGGAGCGGCCGGCGCCCCCCTCGGTGCGGATCACCATCGGGACGCGGGTCTTGCCACCGAACATGTAGCGGTTCTTGGCGCCCTGGTTGGCGAGCTGGTCCATGGCCAGGGGGGTAAAGTCCACGTACATGAGCTCAGCGACGGGGCGCAGGCCGGTCATCGCCGCGCCGACGGCGGCGCCGCCGATAAGGGCCTCGGAGATGGGCGTGTCCTTGACCCGCTCCTCGCCAAACTCCTCGTAGAGATCGCGGGTGGCCCCATAGGCGCCGCCGTACAGGCCGACGTCCTCACCCATGACAAAGACCTTCGGGTCGCGGAGCATCTCCTCGCGGAGGGCGTCGCGGATGGCCTGCCAGTAGGGAATGACGGGCATGTCGCCGGGATCGGTGCGGACGCGCTCGCGCAGGCGCCGCTCGCGCTCCAGGTCGGCCGGCGTGGGCTGGGTGAGGACGTAGACGTCCTGCTCCACCTCGGCCGGATCGGGCATCGGCGAGGCCAGAGCGAACTCGGTGGCCTGCTGGATGGCCTGCTCGGCGCGCTCCTCGACGGCGTCCAACTCCTCCTCGGTGGCCAGGCCACCTTCCAGCAGGCGCTGGCGCACGGTCTTGAGGGGGTCGCGGTCGCGCCAGGACTGCTCCTCATCCTTGGTGCGGTACTTGCGCGGGTCGGAGCGGGAGTGGCCGTACCAGCGGTAGGTTTTGCACTCGACGAGGGTAGGTCCCTCGCCGCGGCGGGCGCGCTCGACGGCGGCCGAGACGGCCTCGTAGACGGCGATGGGGTCCATGCCGTCGACGACGACGCCGGGGATGTCATAGGCGGAGGCGCGGGCGGCGATGTCGGTCTGGGCCGAGATCTTGTCAAAGGGGACGGACATGCCGTACAGGTTGTTCTCCACCACATAGACGACGGGCAACGTCCAGGCGGAGGCCATGTTCAGGGCCTCGTGAAAGTTCCCGGTGTTCGTGGCACCGTCGCCAAAGAAACAGAGGACGATGCGGTCCTGGCCCTGCATCTTCATGCTCAGGCCAGCGCCGGTGGCCACGGGGATATTGCCGCCGACGATGCCGGTGGCGCCGAGGTTGCCCTTTTCCACGTCGGCGATGTGCATGGAGCCGCCGCGGCCGCGGCAGTAGCCGGTGGAGCGGCCGCATAGCTCGGCCATCATCTTGT
>JAAZBQ010000748.1 GCA_012513725.1 Chloroflexota bacterium | reverse complement strand
CGGATCCCGACTGGACGCCCGACGACGAGCAGTACTGGTGGGCGATCACCACGCCATCGTACCCGGAGCTGGACCCGCGGCCGGCGTATACGGCGCTGAAGGAGATGGCCAAGTAAGCCCTTACCCCCAACCCCCTCTCCCAGTCCGCTGGGAGAGGGGGTTGGGGGTGAGGGCTTACTTGGCCATCTCCTTCAACGCCGTATACGCCGGCCGCGGATCCAGCTCCGGATATGACGGCGTGGTGATCGCCCACCAGTACTGCTCGTCGTCGGGCGTCCAGTCGGGATCCGCCATGTAGATCAGCGACATCACCCCGATCCAGGGGCTCCAGTTCTCCCTGGCGAACTGGTAGGCCCGCACCAGATACTCGGCCTTGGTCTCCTCGCTGACGGCGTGCCAGTTGTACGGCGACTCGGGCCGGGGATCGCTGGTATAGCCAAACTCCAGCAGCGCCACCTGCTTGTCCTCATCCCCGTACTCGACCATGATGGCGCGCAGGTCCTCGATCCGCCGGAACGCGAACGCCCGGTGGCCGCCCAGCTCGGGATTGGCCTCCACCTCGGCGGGGTCGATCTCCGGCGGGCTCTTGTAGCCCGCGCCGTGGGCGCCCAACACATCAAGGAAACCCGTGGAGTTGCCGCCCATCGCCTCGTACATCGACCGCAGGAACCAGTCGTCGGGACGGGCATCGTCGGTCCAGGAGCCAGTCGGCGAGAGGCCGCCGGAGATGACCATGGCGTTGGGGTCGGCCGCCTTGATCGCCCCATGGGACGCCCGCAGCATCTGGACGAACGCGCCGGGATCGGGCACCCGCCCGCCCCACTCCCGAGCCAGGTTCGGCTCGTTCCACACCTGGTAGGCCCGGATGCGGCCACGGTAGCGGCTGGCCAGCGCGGTGAGGAAATCGGCCAGGTCCTGGAGGTCATCGGGCGGGCCGTTCAGCGGGAACCCGCCGCCGGTCCACGCCGGTTGGTGATCGACCCGCACCAGGAGATCGATCCCCTCCGCGTTGGCTTGCTCCACGATCAGATCGGTGCGCGACCAGTCGAACACGCCCTTGCCGGCGCCCTCGATGTCTCGCCAGCCAAAGCCCACCTTGACCCAGGTGAACCCCGCATCGCGGATGGCCTGCAGGTCGCGGCTGGCCACCTCGGGGCGCCACCACATGAACGCCTGCATCCCGTACTCGGGCGACGCCATCCGTAGCGGCTTGGCGGGCGGCAGGGCCGGCTGGCTCGGGTCGGTGGGCGCGGCGCCGGCCTGCACCGTGGGATCGGGCGCCGCCGGCTCTGTCGGATCGGTGGACGGCGCCTCGCCAGGCACCATCGGCGTAAAGGTGGGGCGCGTCGTCGGCCGGGCCGCGGGCGGCTCCGTCGGCGCGGGAGGATCGTCGGCGCCGCAGGCCACCAGCACGAGCGCCAGAGCCACGGCGACGATGGCCTGTGCGAGGCGAGAAGGATGGGAGAATCGCATGTGCTTGCCTCCGGTTGAAATCATGTTCTGGATTCTAGACGCGCGCCGGGCGCGCGGCGTTCCGCCGCAGGAGGCGCGCAGGCCCAGTCTACCACAACTCGCCTTCCGCTGCGCATGTCATTCGCCCGAGTGTGCCTTTATGTCACGGTGGCGATATGGACAGCGCCTGTGAATAGTGCTACAATGACCAGTGTCCAACGGCGGCCACCGGTGTGTGGGCCGCCGTCTTTTTTGTGTTGCCCTTCTGCCCCATCGCCGGGCAGGGGCCACGCTCGAGCATCGAGGGAACAAAGGAGGACGACAGGAAGGCCGAACGCGCCACTGCACTGAGCTTGCGGATCTCACGACACTCATCAGGAATGTGGAGGACATGCATGTTCACTAAACGACTAGCGGTTGTTCTGGCCACCTTTGTCGTGCTGGCCACGGCCCTCGGCGGCTGCGTCGTCGCCCCGGGGGGCGAGGGCGGGGACGAGGAGTTTGTCTTTGGCGTCGTCCTCGTCGGCCCGCAGAACGACCACGGCTACAGCGAGGCCCACTACCACGGCGCCCGCTACGCCGAGGAGCGCATCGAGGGCGCGCGGATGATCGTCCTGGACAAGATGAACACCGCCGACCGCCCGGGCACCACCCTCGAACAGGTGGTGGATGAGATGGTAGGTCAGGGCGCCCAACTCATCATTACCACCTCCGATGACTTTGCCGACGATACCGACACCGCCGCGGCCAAGTACCCGGACGTCGAGTTCGTCCATATGTCCGGCGATCACGTTCTCACCGGCGCTGCCCCGGAGAACGTCCACAACCGGTTCAGCAAGATGGAGTACATGAAGGCCGTGGCCGGCTGCGCCGCCGCCCTCAAGACCGAGACGGGCTCCGTCGCCTACCTCGGGCCCCTGGTGAACAACGAGACTCGCCGCCTGGCCTCCGCCGCCTACCTCGGCGCCCAGGACTGCTACGAGATGTACCGCGGTGAGGATCCCGACAACCTGCGCTTTGTCGTGAATTGGATCGGCTTCTGGTTCAACATCCCCGGCGTCACGCTGGACCCCAACGAGGTCGCCGATGACCTGTTCAACGGCGGCGCCGACGTGATCCTGTCGGGCATCGACACCACCGAGGCGACGGTCAAGGCCGGGCAGCGCGCCGAGCGCGGCGAGCGCGTGTT
>JAAZBQ010000747.1 GCA_012513725.1 Chloroflexota bacterium | reverse complement strand
TGTTTCGACAGGATTTACGAGATTGCTGGACAGGATTGACAAGATTTCTGGACAGGATTAACAGGATATACAGGATTGATCCTCGAGGGCGTCGCAAAGGACCTCCGCCGCCCTCCCTCCCGAGCCTTCCTCTCTATCCCGAGCCCCCCTCCACCCCGTCATCCTGAGGCCTGCCCTGACGTCCGCCGAAGGGTCCGCCGAAGGACCCCTACCGCACTGCCTCCCGAACCCCCCGTCCCCACCACGCGCCCCCCCGTGAGCGTCACGGGCATCAACAGCGCCTGCAACGTCTCCCCTGCCACGCGGGTTCATAGTGTCATGAGTATCATGAACGTCATGAACCCGGGCGGACGCGGGGGCGTTGTTGACGTTGTTGATACTGTTGACACTGGGGGTGCGGCCGCGGCCATGACACGGCATCGTTGCCACAAAGAGGCTATACGCCGAGCCCGCCTCCCTCCCTAACCTCCCATCCCACCCCAAACCCCCCAACAACCCCTCCCCCTGGCGCTCCTCCCCGGACCCGTACCAGTCCGCCGCCAGGTCCGCCCACTGGGGGTTCGCCTCCGCGATCAGCGCCGTCTTCTTGCGGCGCACCCAGCCCTTGATCTGCTTCTCCCGGGAGAGGTCGTTGGTGAGCCCCGTACAGAGGACGCCGCCGGGACTGGCCATGATGTACACATAATAGCACCTCATGACGTCTCCTGGATGGTATGGTGTCGATACGGCGTGTACAGGATGCTGTGCCGGGCGCATCAGACTGTAGGCGGTTGGTGGTGTCACGTGGGGGGCGCGCGGGGTGGGGAAGGGAGGTTAGGGAGGCAGGGCGACGGAGGTCCTTCGGCGGACCTCAGGATGACGGGTTGGGGTGGCGCGTCGTAGGGCGGTAGGCTTGGGGTAAAGAGCGGTGGTGGTCCTTCGGCGGACCCTTTGGCAGACCTCAGAGCAGGCCTCAGGATGACGGGTTGTTGGGGGGCTCGTGCTCGGGAGAGAGCCTTGCGAGGGAGGGCGGTAGAGCGCCTCTACCTCGATGCCAAGTCGCTCGCCGTCGCTCGACGACCATCCGCCGAGCGCACGCTTCGGGCGCCACCGCGGGCGCCCAGCAGCCAGACAGCATCTACCGCACCAGGCTCAGCGCCAGCACGATGCGTGCAGGAAAGATCTCCTGGGGCTCGTCAGGCTGGCGGGTGGAGCAGATCAGCACCAGGAAGGTGTCCTCGGGGCGCTCCAGGGGCTCCACGAGCGTCGAGATGTCGCCCGGCCGATCGCGAAAGGCCACGGTCGTCGCCGCATCCATGCGCACGCCGTCGACGACCTCGAACTCGGCCACGTTGCCGTCCTGCTCCAGGGTAAAACGCTCTCCCCGTAGGCGGATCAGGCGTTCCTCGATCTTGTCCGCCGGGTACGGGTTGTGGAACGAGCCCTCGATCAGGAGGCGCAGCGGCTCCGCCTCGAGGGGCACGCCCGAGTACGTGCCGTCGTGGATGCTGAGCACCGGCCTGCCCGAGGTGGTGTCGGGGTACACGAATATCTTGTGCTCGCCGAGCCACGTCCCGATGGCGTCAAAGAGCGCCAGGCTCTCGCCCTCCGGGTCAGAGACCAACAGGTCGATGTGCGCCACCGTGTGCCGGTCGCCATCCCACGACGAGGGATAGGTGAGGGTGAGGGGGGCATCGCCGTTGGCCAGGCGGATGCCGCCAATGGTGAACGGATCCCCCACGGTCGCCGGTGAGGGCTCGGCGGTGGGCATGGGCGCCGGCGTATGGGTGGCGCTGGGGCGCGGCGTGGCAGGGGTAAACGTCGGTCGCAGCGTGGGGCGCGGCGTTGGCGAGGAGGCCAGGGGGGGCAGCGCGGTCGGGATCACGGCGCCAGCCGAGACGCCGGCGCCCTCCGATGGCGACACGCAGCCGCCCAGCCCGACGGCAACGCCGACGGCGATCAGCAGCGCGAGAACCCGGTGCCGCGGCGGCCGTTGGCGGCGGGATGATATCACTCGACGACTCCTGCGTGTGTGCGACGGATGGCCTGCCCGCGGCGTGGTAGGTGCATGTCCCTGGCGGGTGGATGCCCCTGGCGGGTGGATGCCCCTATTGTAGCCCGCCAGCCGTCCGTGCCAAGCGCCGCACGCGTGCTAGCGGATGCAGCGGCGCACGCTCCAGGCGGCGCACGCCAGCGCCCCTACTGCACCGAGCACGGCGGCCAGCGGCGCCTGGGGCGCGGGGGGCGCCGCATCCCACGCGCCCGCCTGGGGCAGGAGCGGCGCGGGGGGCAGGGTTGCCACGTCGCCGGCCGGCATCGGCAGGAGCGGCGCTGGACCGGCCGGTCCGGCCGCCACGCCCGCCTCGGGGGCGGGGGCTTCCGGGCGCGGCACGACGTCCAGGTACACGGTGCGTCGGTCGCCGCACGAGACGGTGACG
>JAAZBQ010000746.1 GCA_012513725.1 Chloroflexota bacterium | reverse complement strand
CGCAGGACGTGGAACGACGGATGGAACAGTCGACACGAGGGTTCTCTAGTGAGCGCGAACGGAGGAGATACCATGTGGGAGAGGTTCGGCAAGCAGGTGGTGCGAGTCGGTCTGGTGGTGGCTACTGCCGTGGGCGCCGTGGGCTGCGCGGTAACGGCCGGCACCCCCGAGGCGGTCGAGGGGCCGGGCCCCGAGGCGGTGGCCGAGGGCTTTTACGACTGGTACCTGGACTATAACGCCCAGGAGGGCGCCAACGCCATGGTGGACGGCGCCTACCGCGACCGGGGTGAGCTCACCGAGGGGTTTGTCGCCGAGGTGGACGCCATGATAGCGAACCGCGAGATGGGTGGGGGCGACCCCTTTCTCTGCGCCCAGGACATCCCTGGCCGCCTCTCCGTGGGGGAGGTAGACGTGGCGGGGGACGCGGCGACCATCACCATGGACGCCCTGTACGCGGGCAACCCGATGGCCTCCCATTTCGACGTGGTGCTCGAGCGGCCGGCGGGAACCTGGCAGATCGCCGATACCGTCTGCACCTTTGAGCAGACGCCCCTGACGGCCGAGCAGACGGTGCTGGCCTTCTACGACCTGTACCTGGAGGCCTCCCAGCACCGCAACCTCCTGGTCACCGAGGCCTATCGCGACATGCCCTTCCTGGCGCCCGAGTTCGTCGAGAAGGTGGACGGCATCATCGCCGGGTTCGACCGGGGCGGGTACGATCCCTTCCTCTGCGCCCAGGACATCCCCACCGAGGTGCGGGTGACCGAGGCGACGGTGGAGGGGGGCGAGGCCGCGGTGGAGGTGGAGACCTCCTTTGAGGCGCACGGGTTCAGCGTGCGCCTGGCGGAGCGCGACGGCCAGTGGCTCATCACCGACGTGGCCTGCCGCTAGGGGAACGCCCATCCAACCGCAGAGCGCCGCCGGGCCGGGAATCATTCCCGGCCCGGCGGTCTTTTCTGTCTGCGGACATCAGTTGCGGGGGCCCAGGATGGCCACCCCCGCGGGACCCAGCGTCACCGCGCCGTGCCCTACCCGCACCTCGCCGGAGGCCAGGAGGATCTCCGAGGACCTACCCTCGCCCAGCGGCACTACTTGCGGCTCCTCGGCCAGGTTGCAGGCCAGCGTCAGGCGCCCGCGGGAGGCGGTGAACCAGCGCGCCGCGCCGCCGTCGCGCGCTCGGACGGCCTCGCGGTCTCCGTCGGTGAGCTCCGGGTAGGCGCAGCGGAGACGGATGAGGGAGCGGTACCAGGCGAGGGCGCCGGCATGGGGCTCGCGCTCTTGTTCCGCCCAATCCAGCACCGAGCGGCGGAAGGTCTCCTCGGCCTGGGGATCGGGCACCTCGCTGCCCCAGCCGAACTCCTCCGACTGCTTGCGGCGCCCCTCGATGGTGGGTTCCCGCAGGCCGGCGTCGCCATAGTCGGTGAAAAAGAGGAACGGCGCCCCGGCCAGCCACTCTTCGCCCTGGAAGAGCATCGGCACGTAGGGCGAAAAGAGCACCAGCGCCGCCGCCAGGCGCGCCTTGTCCGCGCCGACCAGGTGGCCCAGGCGCTCGCCCCAGGGGCGGTTGCCCACCTGGTCGTGGTTCTGGCTGAACACCACAAAGCGACTGCCCGGCAACCCCCGGGCGGGCCGTCCGTAGGACTGCTGGCGGCCTGCCGAGTAGCGCCCGTCAAAGACATACGCCTCGCGGTAGACCTTGGTGAGGTCCTCCATCTCGCCATAGTCCTGGATGTAGCCGGCCCGCTCCCCGGTGAGCAGCGCGTGGATGGTGTGGTGCAGGTCGTCGCTCCATTGGGCATCCAGGCCATAGCCGCCGGCCTCCCGGGGGGTCACCTCCCGGGGGTCGTTGCGGTTCGATTCGGCGATCAGGACCATGTGGCGACCCACGTGCCCCTCGAGGGTCGCCACCTCGGTGGCCAGCTGCTCGAGAAAGTGCAGGGCGGAGGTGTCGTGGATCGAGTGCACCGCGTCGAGGCGCAGGCCGTCCAGGTGATAGTCGCGGAGCCACATCAGCGCGTTGTCGATGAGGAAACGGCGCACCTCGTCGGACCCGGGGCCGTCGACGTTCACGCCGCTACCCCAACTGGTGCCGTGCTGCTCGCTGAGGTAGGGGGCAAAGTCGCTCCAGTAGGCGCCTTCGGGGCCAAAGTGGTTGTACACCACGTCGAGGATGACGGCCAGGCCCCGGGCGTGGCAGGTGTCCACCAGGCGCTTGAGTCCCTCGGGGCCGCCGTAGGCGTGGTGGGGGGCGTAGAGGTTCACGCCGTCATAGCCCCAGTTGCGCTCCCCCGCGAACTCGGCCACGGGGAGCAACTCCAGGTGGGTGACGCCCAGGTCCACGAGGTAATCGATCCTGCTCGCGACCCCCTCAAAGGT
>JAAZBQ010000745.1 GCA_012513725.1 Chloroflexota bacterium | reverse complement strand
TCCCTCTATCTCATCTTCTTGATAAAGCCTTCATAATGGCGCATCAGCAGCTGCGCTTCGAGCTGCTTCATGGTGTCGAGCACCACACCCACCACGATGAGCAACCCCGTGCTGGTCACCAGCATCTCGCTGGTACCCACCAGGGGCCGCACCAGCCAGGGCAGGATGGCCACCGTCCCCAAAAAGAGGGCCCCCACCACGGTGATGCGCCGCAGCACCCCCTGCAAGTACTCGGTGGTGCGAACGCCCGGGCGGATGCCGGGGATAAAGCCCCCCTGCCGTCGCAGAGTCTCGGGCAAGTCCTGCTGGCGGAACATGGTGTCGGAGTAAAAGAATGTAAAGATCACCACCAGCGCAAAGTACATCAGCCAGTATAGGGCGCTGGACTGATCGAACGCCCCGCGCACCCAGGTAGCCACGTTGCGAATCCAGGCGACCTCGGCCCCCACAAAGTACGAGGCCACAATCCCCGGGAACATGATGATGGACACCGCAAAGATCAACGGGATCATGCCCACCGAGTTCACCTGCAGCGGGATGTGGGTGCTCTGCCCGCCATACACCTTGGTGCCCCGCACGCGCTTGGCGTACTGCACGGGGATGCGCCGCTGCCCCTCGTGGACGTAGACGATGCCGATCACCGTGATCGCGGTGATGATGACAAAGACCAGGATGCTCCAGGGGTTGGCCACCCACAGTTGGCCCAACCGCTGGGGGATGCCGGAGACGATGTTGCCAAAGATGATCAGCGATAGGCCGTTGCCGATGCCCTGCTCGTCGATCAGCTCACCGAGCCAGATGGCGAACATGGTGCCCGCCGTGAGGGTCAGCAGCGTGGCCACCGTGGGCAGCAAGAGCGGCCCGGAAAAGCCAAAGGGTATGATCGGCGTTCCGGCGCCGATGGCCGACTGCGACAGGATGGAGATCTGCCCCACGGCCTGCAACAGGGCCAACGGGATGGTCAGCAGGTGCGTGTACAGGCTCATCCTATCGCGGCCCGCCTCGCCCTCTTTGGCCATCTCCTCGAGGCCCGGGATCACCGGCTGCAGCAGCTGCAAGACGATCTGTGCGGTGATGAATGGGTACACACCCATGGCCATGATGGAAAAGTTCTGCATGGCCCCACCGGAGAACAGGTCAAAGAGCCCCAACAGCTGGTTCTGCTGGAACACCTGGCGCAGCGCCTCGGCGTTCACCCCCGGCACCGGGATGTGCGCCGCCAGGCGGTACACCACCAGGATTGCCAGGGTGAACACGATCTTTCTGCGCAAGTCCGGTAGCTTGAACGCGTTAGATACCGCCTGCAGCATCGAATCCTCCCGTTCCAGAGGCGGGCGGCGCCCAGGGGCGCCGCTGCCCGAGGTACAGCCTAGCGAGCCTCAACCTGGCCCCCGGCCGCCACCACCTTGTCGCGCGCCGATCCGGACACGGCATCGACCCGCACGGTCAGCGCGCGATCGATCTCGCCGCGGCCCAACAACTTGATGGGCAGGTCAGCGTTCCTGACCAGGCCGCTACGGATCAACAGCTCCGTATCGACCGTGGTGCCGGCCTCAAAGCATACCAGATCCTCGACATTCACCACCGCGTACTCGACGCGGGTGAAGGAGTGAAAGCCGCGCTTGAAGGGCAGGCGCCGCACCAGCGGCAGCTGACCGCCCTCAAAGTACTTGCGGCCGCCCCGGCCGGTCCGCGACTTTTGGCCCTTGGTGCCATAGCCGGCGGACTTGCCCTGTCCGGCGGCGATGCCACGGCCCACGCGCTTGCGGGACCGCTTGGCGCCCTCCGGCTGGCGCAGGTCTTGCGTCTTCATGATGCCACCTCTTCCACTTCAACCAGGTGACTCACGCTGGCCACCATGCCCCGCACCGATGGGCTATCGGGCAGATCCACCGTATCGCCCAGCCGGCGCAAGCCGAGGGCAACGATGGTGCGCTTTTGCCGCTCCAGGCGGCCGATGGCGCTCCGGACGTAGGTTACGCGGATCTTCTTAGGCATCTGCCGCAACCCTCCAGGGCGGGAGGAGCTCCGATACGGCCTTGCCACGCCGGCGGGCCTCCTGCTCGACGTCGGTCAACTGCTGCAACCCCTTGAAGGTCGCAAGAACGACGTTAAACACGTTATCGGAACCCAGCGACTTGCTGAGCACGTCCTTGAGCCCCACCGCCTCCAAGACGGCGCGGACGCCGCCGCCAGCGATCACGCCCGTACCAGGCGACGCGGGCTTGATCAGCACCTTGGCCGCGCTGAACTTGACGAACACCTCGTGCGGGATGGTCGTGCCGACCATCGGCACGCTCACCATGCTGCTCTTGGCCCGATCGACACCCTTGCGGATGGCGGCGGGCACCTCGCGGGCCTTGCCCACGCCCACGCCCACGCGTCCCTGTCCATCGCCAACCACCACGATGGCCCGGAAGCCGAAACGCCGGCCGCCCTTTACCACCTTGGATACGCGGCTGATGTGGACGACGCGTTCGATGAGCTCCTCGCCCTCAGCCGGCCTCTCTCGTGCGTCCCTTCTTGCCATGCATCTCTCCTCGTATAGCAGCCAGCAGAGGCCACCACCAATGCTTTCCGTCGGCGGCTCCCGGCGCCCGCTGGTAGCGAGTTAGAACGTCAACCCGCCCTCGCGCGCGCCCTCCGCCAATTCCTTCACTCGCCCGTGGTACTGGTACCCGCCGCGGTCGAACACGACCGTGGTGACGCCCTTGGCCAGCGCCCGCTCGGCCAGCACCCGGCCCACGATGCGCGCTTGCTCGCTCTTTTTGCAGCCGTTGCACATGCTGGTGATATCCTTGTCCACGGTGGACGCCGAGATCAGGGTGCGCCCCGCAGCATCGTCGATGATCTGCGCGTACATGTGGTGCAGGCTGCGGAACACGTTCAGCCGAGGGCGCTCGGGCGTGCCCCGGACCTTCCGGCGCACACTCCGGTGGCGCCGAATACGTGCTCTGCGTACGTCCTGTGCCTTGCTCATTATCGGATACCCGCCTTTCCGGCCTTGCGCCTGATCACCTCGCCCTCGTAGGCAATGCCCTTCCCCTGGTACGGTTCGGGCTTGCGTACGGCGCGGATGCGAGCGGCTATCTCGCCGACCAGCTCCCGGTCGTTGCCTTCTACGATGATCGTGCGCCCACCGCCCTCGGTGCTCAAGGTGATCCCCTCGGGCGGGACGACGGGCACGGGGTGGCTGAACCCCACCTGCAGCGACAGGCCCTGGCCCTGCTCTTCGGCCCGGTAGCCCACGCCCGCGATCACGAGGCGCTTGCGAAAGCCCTCCGTCACCCCTACCACCATGTTGGAGAGCAGGGCGCGCGTGAGGCCGTGCAGGGCGCGGTTCCTGCGGCTATCGTCGGGGCGCTCCACGCGCACTACACCGTCCTCGACGATGATCTGCATCTCTGGGCGGAACGTGCGGTTCAGCTCGCCCCGCGGCCCCTTTACCGTCACCCGGACGCCATCCTGGGTGAGTGTCACGCCCTGAGGCAGCTCGATGGGCATGCGTCCTATTCTAGACACTGTAGAACCTCCCAACAAAGCAGCGTGGCCTTACCAGATCCGGCAGAGGACCTCGCCGCCAACACCCAGGCGCCGGGCCTGCTTGCCGGACATCACGCCGCGCGAAGTGGACAGGATGACGGTGCCCATGCCGGCGCGCACCCAGGGGATCTGGTCCCGCCTGGCGTACACCCGGCGTCCAGGGCTCGACACGCGGTCCAGGCCGCGCAACACGGGCTCCTTGTCCTTGCCGCCATCGTACTTGAGGTACAGCCGCATCACGGGAAAGCCCTCGCCCTCGACGAGCTCGGAGCGCCCGATGTACCCTTCATCGACCAGCACGTCCGCAATGGCGCGCTTGAGCCGAGACGAGGGTACCAGCACGGTGTCCTTTTTCACCATCACCGCATTGCGAATCCGCGTCAGCATGTCCGCGATTGGATCAGTTACGCTCATATGAACTTACTCCTGTTCCTGGTTCCCCGGCGCCGGGCAGGCTCGCCTCGGCCGATGCGGGGCCTGGAGAACTGGGCCGCTAGGGCCAGAATATCGGTCTACCAGCTAGACTTGACGACGCCCGGGATCTTGCCGGACATGGCCAGTTCGCGGAAGCAGATGCGGCACAGGTCAAAGCGGCGCATATAGCCCCGCGGCCGGCCGCAACGCGAGCACCGGTTGCGCACGCGCACCGGGTACTTGCGACGCGTCTCGCGCACGATTATGGATTTCTTGGCCACCAGTTATCTCCTTCGCACTCTACAGCGTACGCCCTGGCCAAGCCGGCAGCCACAATGGGCCCCGCCTACTGGCGCGCCTCCACTCGGGCGAACGGCATGCCAAACATCTCCAGGAGCGCACGGCCTTCTTCATCGGTGCGGGCGCTGGTCACCACCGAGATCTCCATGCCCCGCACGCGATCGATCTGGTCGTAATCCACCTCGACGAACACCAGCTGCTCGCGCAGGCCGAGGGTATAGTTGCCGCGCCCATCGAACGCCGCCCGCGGGACGCCGGTAAAGTCCCTCTGCCGTGGCAGCGCGATGTTCAGCAGGCGGTCGAGGAACGAGTACATCCGCTCCCCGCGCAACGTCACCTTGACCCCGATGGGGTTGCCCTCGCGCAGCCGGAAGGTCGCCACAGACTTGCGCGCCCGGGTGATGATCGGCTTTTGGCCGGTGATCGTCGCCATATCCTGCGCGGCGTTATCCAGGGCCTTGGCGTTCTGCAGGGCCTCGCCCTCGCCGATGTTCACGACGATCTTTTCTAGGCGAGGGACCTCCATCACGTTCCGGTAGCCGAACCGCTCCATCAGCGCCGGGACGATCTCATCCCGATATCGATCCTGTAACCTCGGCATCCTCATTCTCCTGACCGGTGGCCTACTCGATGGCCTCGTTGCAGCGACGGCAGACTCGGGTCTTGGCGCCGTCCTCGGCGACCTCAAAGCCGACCCGACTGGGCTTGTCGCACCGCGGGCACACCAGCGCCACCTTGGAGACCCGGATGGGGGCCTCGCGCTCGATGATGCCGAACTGCGTGCGCACATCTCCCGTGCGCCTCTGGTGCTTCTTGACGATGTTGACGCCCGAAACCACCACGCGGCCGCTATCGGGATCCACCGAGTTCACGGTGCCCCGCACACCCTTGTAGTTTCCGCTGAGAACCTCAACGGTATCGCCCTTTTTGATCTTCATTCTCACTCCTCACCGGCGCGCGCCCGCGAGCGGGCGCCGTGGCCGACCTACACAACCTCGGGCGAGAGGGAGACGATGCGCATAAAGCCCCGGTCGCGCAGCTCGCGACCCACCGGGCCAAAGATGCGCGTCCCCCTGGGGTTCTGCTCCGTGTCCAGGATCACCGCCGCGTTGTCGTCAAAGCGGATGCTGGAACCATCGGGCCGCACGTAGGGCTTGGTGGTTCGCACGATGACGGCCCGCACCACTTCCTTCTTTTTGACCCCTCCACCGGGAGTAGCCACCTTGACCGAAGCCACCACCACGTCGCCCACGCCGGCATAGCGCCGCCGGGTTCCGCCCAAGACCTTGATGCACATGATCTCGCGGGCGCCACTGTTATCCGCCACCTTGAGCCGAGTAAACGGTTGAATCATCTCTTATCATCCTCTAGTTCCCGATGCGGCGGCTTGGGGATCCCCCGGGCCTGCTCGCCTCGTGGTAGGGCGGCGCGCCTAGTCGTTGACGCGCCGCAACACCTCGACGACCCGCCACCGCTTGCGGGCGCTGAGAGGGCGTGATTCGCGGATGCGCACCACGTCGCCTTCCTGAACCGCCTCGCTCTCGTCGTGGGCGAGATACTTTTTGTTCGTACGCACGATCTTGTCGTACAGCGGGTGCCTGCGGCTCTGCTCGACACTCACCACCACGGTCTTTTGCATCTTGGTGCTGACGACCGTGCCATCCAGCGTTCTGCCATTGGCCGGCATACCTACTGTACCTCCCCGCTCTGTTCCATCTCGCGCAACACCGTATGGGCACGGGCGATATCGCGGCGCACCTGCCGCAACCGCTCCGTGTTCTCCAGCTGGCGAGTGGCCAACTGGAAGCGGAGGTTAAAGAGCTCCTGGTAGAGCTCATCCACCCGCGCCTGCAACTCGTTGCGCGTCATCTCGCGTAGTTCCTGTGCTTTCACGCTGCCTCGCCTCCGCCCACGACCTCGCGCTCTACGAACACAGTGGGCACCGGCAGCTTTTGGGCCGCGCGCTGGAGGGCCAGGCGAGCCGTCGCCTCGTCCACGCCGCTAACCTCAAAGATGATGCGGCCGGGCTTGACGACGGCGACATAGTGGTCGACGACGCCCTTGCCGCTACCCATGCGGGTCTCGGCGGCCTTGGCCGTCACCGGCTTGTCGGGAAAGACCCGGATCCACAGCTGTCCGCTACGCTTCATCTGTCGCACGATAGTGCGGCGCGCCGCTTCGATCTGGCGGCTGGTCATCCACACCGGTTCGGTGGCCTTGAGTCCATAGTCGCCGAACTGCAATTCCGAGCCGCGCAGCGCCTTGCCACGCATCCTGCCCCGGTGCTGCCTGCGGTACTTGAGCCTCTTGGGCATCAACATGGTATCGTTACTCCTTACGCGCTCTCCGCGGCGCCCACCGCAGCCAGCGCCCCCTCGGGGAGCACCTCGCCGCGGTAGATCCACACTTTGACGCCGATGCGGCCAAAGCCGGTCAGCGACTCGGCCGCCGCATAATCGATGTCGGCTCGCAGGGTATGGAGCGGCACGCGGCCCTCCCGCACCCACTCGCGCCGCGCCATTTCGGATCCCGAGAGGCGGCCGCTGCAGACGATCTTGATTCCCTTGGCGCCGGCCCGCATGGCCCGGACCATCGCCTGGCGCATGGCCCGCTTCTGGGAGACGCGACGCTCCAACTGCTCGGCGACGCTCTCCGCCACCAGGGCAGCGTCGGCGTCCACGTTCTGCACCTCGACGACGTCGAGCCGCAGGTTCTTGCCTTCCACGCCCGTCAGCGCCTCGAGATCGCGCTTGAGCGCGTTCACGCTGGCCCCCTTGCGGCCGATCACCACGCCCGGCTTGGCGGTGACGATCGTCACCCGCAGGCGCTTGGGAAAGCGCTGGATCTCGATCCGCGAGATGCCGGCACGCCCCAACTGGCGGTGAATGAGCGCGCGGATGGCGATGTCGCTGCCCAGGAGGTCCGAATACTCCTGGCCCTCAGCGAACCACTTGGACTCCCAGTCCTTGACGATGCCAAGCCGAAAACCGATGGGATTGATCTTCCGCCCCAAGGTGTCCTCTCCTTGCTCTGACCCAGCGCCCGCGCGCTAGGCCTGGCCGCGCTCGGCCAGAACAACAGTGATGTGCGAACTGCGCTTCAAGAGGGGCTTGTACCGCCCGCGGGCGCCGGCACGCCCGCGCCGCAGCGTGGGGCCCTCATCGATCATCAGTTCGGCCACGTACAGGGCATCCCGCGAGATGCCCAGGTTCTCCTCCGCATTGGCGGCCGCCGAGGCGATCGCCTTGGATACCGGACCGGCCGCCGCCTTGTTCGTGAAGCGTAGGACCGTCAGGGCCTCTTCCACATCCTGCCCGCGCACGAGGTCCGCCACCAGGCGCACCTTCTGGGCCGACATGCGGATGTACTTGGATACCGCTCTCACTTCCATGCCATACTCCTCAGCGCCGAACGGACGCAGCGTGCCCGGCGACGTCCTCGCGTGGATAGTCTGCCTAACGGATGCCGATCCGGGTACGGCGTTCCCTACCCTCATGCCCGCGGAACAGGCGCGTCGGGGCAAACTCCCCGAGCTTGTGCCCCACCATGTTCTCGGTGATGTAGATAGGCACGTGACGCCGGCCATCGTGCACGGCGATGGTGTGGCCCACCATCTGCGGGAAGACGGTCGAGGCGCGCGACCAGGTCTTGATGACCCGCTTTTCGCCCCGCCGGTTCATTTCCTCGACTTTGGTCAACAGCCGCTCCGAGACGAACGGCCCCTTTTTCAGCGATCTAGACATGTATTAGCCTCCTGGCGAACCGGTGGCCTGCCACCGGGCCCCTTAGCGCCGTCCCTTGCCTCTGCGCCGCACGATGTACT
Organism: Chloroflexota bacterium; assembly: GCA_012513725.1. Classification (GTDB taxonomy): domain Bacteria; phylum Chloroflexota; class Anaerolineae; order UBA1429; family UBA1429; genus JAAZBQ01. The sequence goes on along the minus strand of JAAZBQ010000745.1, from coordinate 3,537 downwards.
TGTCGCTCTGCTTGGGGCCGCGGGTCCTCTTGCCCAGGGTGGGCTTGCCCCACGGCGTCTTGGGCGACGCCATGCCGATCGGCGACTTGCCCTCGCCACCCCCGTGGGGATGGTCGCGGGGATTCATCACCGAACCGCGCGTGGCGGGGCGCTTGCCCAGCCAACGACTGCGGCCGGCCTTGCCGAGCTTGATGTTGCCGTGATCGGTATTGCCTACCTGGCCGATGGTGGCCATGCACTCCCGCCGGACCATGCGCACCTCACCGGAGGGCAGCCGCAGCGTGGCGTAATCCCCCTCCTTGGCCAGCAGCTGCGCCGAGGTGCCCGCCGAACGGGCCATCTGCCCGCCGCGGCCCTTTTGCAGCTCCACGTTGTGCACCGTCGAGCCGAGCGGGATGCGGTCGAGCGGTAGGGCATTGCCCACGCGGATATCGGCACTCTCACCGGACATCAGCGTGTCGCCCACCTTGATGCCCACCGGCGCCAGGATGTAGCGGCGCTCGCCGTCGGCGTACACCAGCAGCGCGATGCGGGCCGAACGGTTCGGGTCGTACTCGATCGCCTCGACGCGCGCCGGGATACCGAACTTGTCCCGCTTGAAATCGATGATGCGGTACTGCCGCTTGTGTCCGCCGCCCTGGTGACGCACCGTCACCACGCCGCGGTTGTTGCGCCCCGCCTTTTTCTTCAGCGGCGCCGTGAGCGACCGTTCCGGCTTCGACTTGGTAATCGTCTCGAACGCGGACCGGGTCATCGCGCGACGCGAAGGCGTAGTGGGCTTGTATGTCTTGATGGCCATTGCTCGTCCCCTTTACCTCGCCAAACCTACACGCCTTCGAAGAACGCGATGGTCTCGCCGGGTGCCACAGTCACGACCGCCTTTTTCCAGGCGGGGGTCCAGCCTGCATGGCGGCCCAAACGACGTCGCTTGCCGCGGACGTTCATGACCCGCACTTCCACCACGTTCACGTTGAACACCCGCGCCACCGCGTCGGCGATCTGCACCTTGTTGGCGCGCGGATCGACCTCGAACGTGTAGCGATTTAATGTATCGGCCTGGATGTTGCTTTTTTCCGTCATCACGGGCCGTTTGATCACTTCGTATACGTGCATTCTGCGCTCTCCATCCTTCCTAGACCTGCCAGCCACCGCCACTGGGCCGGCTCGCACGGGCAGGCTAGGAGGCCTCCCCCAGCCAGTCCTGCACCATCGCCATCGTCGCACGATCCGCCAAGAGGTAATCGTACGTCAGCAGGTCGCGCACGCTCAGCGAGCTGGGCACGATCGTCTTGACTTTGGCCAAGTTGCGGGCCGAACGCTCCACGTTGGCGTCGCGCTCTGCCAGAATGATCAGCACCGACTCGCCAACGCTGAGCCGATCGAGCAGCGCGGTCATCTCCTTGGTGCGCGGCTGCTCCATACGCAGCGCGTCCATCACCACCAGCTGGTTGGCGCCCGCCTTGACGGAGAGCGCGGAGCGGAGGGCCAGCCGCCGCATCTTGCGGTTCATCCGCTGGGCGTACGAGCGCGGCAGGGGCCCGTGCGCGACGCCACCGCCGGTCCACTGCGGGGAGCGAATGCTGCCCTGCCGGGCCCGCCCGGTACCCTTTTGCCGCCACGGCTTGGCGCCGCCACCCGCCACATCGCTGCGCGTCTTGGTGCTGTGGGTGCCGACGCGGGCGTTGGCCTGCTGGCGCACCACAGCCTGGTGCATCACCGCGGTGTTGGGCTCGATGCCGAACACGTCGTCGCGCAGATCTACCTCGTCGACCGTCTCGCCGGCCATATTGCGAACTGGAACTCGCATCGTCGTTTCTCCTGCAATCGTGTCTCCACGGGCGTCTCCGCAAGAGGAGCCCGTCGCCTATCCGGCCAGGTTGCTCTTCCTGCGCGCCTCGGCCGTCTTGGCGGCCATTTTGATGAATACGAGTCCGCCCCTCGGCCCCGGAACCGAACCACGTACTGCCAGGAGGTTCCGCTCGGGGTCTACCAGTTCTACCGCGAGGTTCTGCGTGGTGACCCGCTCGTTGCCCATATGCCCGGGCATGCGCATGCCCTTGAATACCCGGCCCGGCGTAGCCGAGGCGCCGATGGAGCCCACCGCGCGCTGCCGGTCCGACTGGCCATGGGTCTTGGGCCCACCGCGAAAGTGGTGGCGCTTGACGGCGCCCGCGAATCCGCGCCCCTTGGAGGTCGCCGAGACGTCCACCAGATCGCCGACAGCAAAGAGGCCCACGTCGATGGTCTGGCCCAGCTGATACTGGTCCACGTCATCGGTGCGCAGCTCACGCAGCACCTTCACCGGGGGGAGATCCTTCAGATGTCCCCGCTCGGGCTTGTTCAAGTGCCGGGCACGGTCGTAGCCCATCTGGATGGCGTTATAGCCATCATGCTGTTCGGTTTTGACCTGCGTCACGGTGCAGGGACCGGCTTCAATGACCGTCACGGGGACCACTTCGCCCGTGTCGGTAAAGATCTGCGTCATGCCGACCTTGCGGCCCAGAATGCCCTGTCTCGTTGCCATATTCCTCTTCTCCAGGGGCCTCACTCGGCAGCCACTAGGGCCCTTGCCTAGGCGGGCTACAAGGCTTACCCTTGCCCCCTTTGTGTGATCCCGTCGCTACACGCTGCGCGCCGCGGCCCGAGGGCCGGCGTTGCGCTAGAGGGTGATCTCGATATCCACGCCGGCCGGCAGGTCGAGGCGCATGAGCGTCTCCACCGTCTTGGAATCCGGATCCAGCACGTCGATCAGCCGCTTGTGGGTGCGAATCTCCAGCTGCTCGCGCGAGTCGCGGTCGATGAACGGCGAGCGCGCCACGCTGAACTTCTCTATCCGGGTGGGTAGGGGCACGGGCCCCACCACGGCCGCCCCGGTCCGCTCGGCCGACTCGACGATCTGTCGCGCCGACTGGTCCAAGACCCGGTGGTCGTACGCCTTGAGGCGAATCCTGATACGCTGCTTGGCCATACTCTCGCGGTTTGAGAGACCCCTCGCTGGCGGTAGGCCGCCCATCGCCCGTGCGGGCGATGGGCAGACACGTTGCGGGAGGCGCTCTCTCCCCATCCTCCTCTCGATCTTCTAGATGGGCAGACGCGCTACTCGATGATCTCGGTGAGGACGCCGGCGCCCACGGTGCGGCCGCCCTCGCGGATGGCCAGGTGGGAGCCTACCTCCAGCGCCACCGGGGTGATCAGCTCCACCGTGAGGTCCGCATTGTCCCCCGGCATCACCATCTCCACCCCCTCGTCCAGGATGATCTCCCCCGTCACGTCCATCGTGCGGACGAAGAACTGCGGCCGGTAGCCGTTAAAGAACGGCGTGTGCCGCCCCCCCTCCGAGGCCTTGAGCACGTACACCCGCGACCGGAACCGCCGGTGCGGCGTGATGGACTTGGGCTTGGCCAACACCTGCCCCCGCTCCACGTCCTCCCGGTCGATGCCCCGCAGGAGACACCCCACGTTGTCCCCCGCCAGCCCCTCGTCCAGGGTCTTGCGGAACATCTCCACCCCGGTCACCACCGTGGTGCGGATGTCGTC
>JAAZBQ010000744.1 GCA_012513725.1 Chloroflexota bacterium | reverse complement strand
GCCATACGGACGTTACGGCACGCCTGGTCACCGCGCTGGCCGGCGTGGCGATCGCCCTGACCCCGCTCCTGTTCCGGCGCTGGCTGGGCAAGTGGGGGACACTCGGCGCCATCGCCCTCATGGCCATCTCCCCGGTACTCATGATGCGCTCCCGGTTCATCCGGCACGATCATCTGGCCCTGCTGTTCAACATCGTCTTGTTCTACGCCATCGTTCGCTACCTCGCCGAGCGACAGCCGCGGGACCTGGTGCTGGCGGCCGGCGCGCTGTCGCTGAGCCTAGCGGGCAAAGAGACCTCCTTTATCACCGTCTTTGTGTTCGGCACGTTCCTCTTCCTATACTGGGCGTACCACTGGGTGCGCGACCGAACGCTTTCCTGGCCCACCGTGGCGTCGCTGCCCGCCATGGACCTGATGGTCGTCATCGGGACGCTGATCCTGCCCTTTGCCGCGGCCTTTCCCATCTCGCTCCTGGGCGGCGATCCGACGGACTATCAGACGGGCCTGATCTGGAAAGGGGCGGTGTTCCTAGCACTCCTGGGCGCCGGCGCCCTGATCGGTGCGCTGTGGAACTGGCGACGCTGGCTGCTCTGTGCCGGGGTCTTCTGGGGGCTGTTCATCCCCCTGTTCACCTCCCTCTTTACCAACCCCGTGGAGGGCTTTGCCACGGGCACCGTGGGGCAGCTGGGGTACTGGCTCTCGCAGCACGGCGTCGCGCGGGGCAACCAGCCCTGGTACTATTACTTGTTCACCATGTCGCTGTACGAGTACCTCCCCATCCTCGTGGGCGCGGGAGGGTTGGTCTACTACCTGCGGCGCGGCGAGCCGGACGCAGCGCCCCAGGCCGCGTCGCTCCCCGAGGCGCCGGGGGTACCGTTCATCCCCATGCTGCTGTACTGGGTGGCGGTGGCGTTCGTGGCCTATTCTTGGGCAGGGGAAAAGATGCCCTGGCTCAACATGCACCTCGCTACGCCGCTGCACCTATTCGCCGGCTGGACGGTCGGGCGCCTCGCAGACGCCGACTGGGGCGCCATCCGCCGGCGCGGCGGGCTGTGGCTGCTCGTCGTGGGGCCTGCCGTCCTGTACCTCGCCGCCCGCGCCCTGACGAACACGCCGGAGGCCAGCACGACCGTCGCCGCCCAGCAGGCCTGGATCGGCTACCTGGTGATCTTGGCCGGCGTGGGGATCGCCGCGGCCCTGGCCTGGCGCTTCCTCCGCCGCCTGGGTGGGCGCGACGCCTGGCGGATGGCGGCGCTCTCTGTCATAGCGCTTGTGGCGGTGTTCACCCTGCGCACCGCGCTGCGGGCGTCGTTCACCAACGCCAACTATGCCACCGAGTTCCTGGTCTACGCCCACGGAACGCCCGACACCGCGCTGGTCTCCCGCGAGCTGGAGGAGATGTCCCGCCGGTTGACGGGCGGCCTGCACATGAAGGTGGCCTACGACGACAAGTCCTCCTGGCCGTTCGAGTGGTACCTGCGCAACTTTGACCAGCGCCAGTTCATCGGCTCGGCGGCGGGGGCGCCCTTTGACGCGGACGTGGTGCTCCTGGGCACCGACAACGAGGCCGCCAACCGGGGCTTTTTGGGCAATCGCTACTTTCGCCGAGAGTACCGCCTGATCTGGTGGCCCAGCCAGGATTTCTACTTTGACCTGACGCTGGAGGATCTGTGGGGCAAGCTGCGCGACCCAGCCCGCCGGCAAGAGATCCTGGACGTCGTGCTGCGGCGCGAGTACTCGCGCCCGCTGACGGATTGGTACCTGGTCAGCGAGTTCGCCATGTACGTGCGGCGCGATGTGGCCCAGCAGCTGTGGGACGCGGGCCCCGAGGCGATCGGCTTTGGCGAGCCCCTGCCCGGCGACGAGTACATCGAACGCTGGCGCGAGCGCCCCGCCGGCGCCGCAATCGGCGAGGGGTCGCTCACGGCGCCCAAGGACGTCGCGCTGGACGCCGACGGCAACGTCTATGTGGCGGACGGCGGCCGCAACCGCATCGTGGTGCTGAGTCCCGATGGCGCGCTCCTGCGCGAGATCGGCAGCGCGGAGGGGCTCTCCGCCGGCGCGCCGGGCGCGATGAGCGAGCCGTGGGGCGTGACGGTGGGGCCGGCCGGCGAGGTCTTTGTCGCCGACACCTGGAACCACCGGGTACAGGTCTTTGACGCCGAGGGGAACTATCTGCGGAGCTGGGGCGCCTTTGGCGCCACCGACGAACTCGGCGCAGGTGACCTCCTGTACGGCCCACGGGACATCACGGTGGACGCCGAGGGCAACCTGTACGTCGCAGACACGGGCAACAAGCGTGTCGTCAAGTACGACGCCCAGGGCGCCGTGCTCGGGGTGGTGGGAGGCGCCGGCCCGGAGGCCGGCCGCTTCCAGGAGCCGGTGGGCCTGGCCGTCGGGCCCGACGGCAACCTGTACGTGGCGGATACCTGGAACCAGCGCGTGCAGGTGTTCAGCCCCGCCCTCGAGTTCGTGCGCGAGTGGCCGGTCTACGCCTGGGAGGGCGCTTCGGTGGTGAACAAGCCCTACATCGCCGTGGACGGCGACGGCCACGTGGTGGTCAGCGACCCGGAGGGCTATCGCCTGCTAGAGTTCGACCCGCAGGGCGAACTGGTTGCGGCGTGGGGCCAGTTCGGCGCCGACCTGGCGGGCATGAACCTCCCCACGGGCCTGGCCTTTGGCCCCGATGGGGCGCTCTACGTGGCCGACGCCGAGAACGGCCGCGTGCTGGTCTTCGCGGGTGAGCAGAATGGCTGACCCGGCGGGCGGCGTCGAGCGGCTGCGGACGGTGCGCGCCGTGCTCTTTGACTTTGACGGCACCCTGGTGCAGCAGCGCGTTGATTTCGCCCGGATGCGTCGCAGGGCCATCGAGGTGCTGCAGGGTCACGGGGTGGATACGACGGCGATCGAGGGGCTGCACGTCCTGGAGATGGTGGAACGCGCCCGACGCAGTCTGGCGCAACGCGACGCGGCGCGCGCCCAGGCGCTGGCCGACGATGCGCGGCGGACCATCGAGGCGGTCGAGTGCGAGGCCGCAGAAGAGGCCCGCGCCATCGCCGGCGTCCCCGCGCTGTTGCGCGATCTCCGCGCCCGGGGAGTACGCGTCGGCATCGTCACGCGCAACTGTCGCGTGGCGGTGGAGCGGGTGCTGGCCCGCCAGGTGCTGGCGTACGACGTGCTCCTTACCCGCGACGACGTGCAGCACGTCAAGCCCGATCCCCGGCACCTGGGCGAGGCGCTTCGCCTGTTGGGAGTCGCCGGGGAGGCCTCGGCGATGTGCGGCGACCATCCGATGGATGTCGCCGCGGGCAAGGGCGTCGGCGCGCTCACGGTCGGGGTGCTGCCCGAGGGGAGCGACCCAGCCCCCATGGCCGCCGCCGCGCCGGACCTCATCGTCCCCAGCGTCGCCGCGTTGCGCGATCCTCTGGGGCTGGACGGCGCGCAGGACGAGGAGGGATAGGCATGGCCAAGCCCAAGGGGCCGCAGGACCCGCGCCGCGTGGAGGTGCAGGGCACCGAGCGGTTGCTGGATGGCTTTTTCCGGGTGGAGAAGGCCGTTCTGCGCCACGAGCAGTTCGACGGCACGATGAGCGATCCCATCACCCGCATCCTGTACGACCGGGGCGATTCGGCCGCGGTGCTGCCCTACGATCCGCAGACGCTCG
>JAAZBQ010000743.1 GCA_012513725.1 Chloroflexota bacterium | reverse complement strand
GCATCGCCATCGAGAACGGCCACATGGACGTCGTCTCCCGGGTGCTCGACGAGTCCGACCCCGGCCTTGTCGGCCTGTGCTACGATTCGGGCCACGGCAACGCGAGCGGCGTCGGCCTGGACTATCTGGCTCGGCTCAAGGACCGCCTCATCTCCATCCACCTCCACGATAACGACGGCCTCAGCGACCAGCACAAGCCGATGTTCACGGGCACCGTGGATTGGGAGCGCCTGGCGGGCATCATGGCCGCGTCCTCGTACGAGGGCCCGGTCAGTCAGGAACTCTCCATGCGCCTATCGGGTTATGTCGATGAGGATGCCTTCTTGGCCCAGGCCCTGGCCGATGGGGAGCGCCTCACGGAGATGATCGCCGCGCGCCGCGGGTAGACGCCCCGGGGGCCATCGGGGCGACTCAACCGACCGCCAAAGCGCGGGCAGGGTTCTCCACCAGGAGGCGCCGTTCGAGGTCGCCATCGAGGCCCCGGGCGCGCAGTGCGGGCAGGAACTCCTGAAAGATCGCCGTGTACGGGCGCTGCTCGCCGCCGCGGGGCTCCCCCACCCGGTACCACCCCGCGTCATGGGAGATCAGGACGCGGTCTTGGCGGCCCCGCTCCAGCGCCTGGACGATGAGGCGCACGTACACGTTCAGGGGGGTGCTGCCGCCGATGTTATCGTACGACAGCCAGCAGCCCCGCGCCGCGAGGAGATCCTGGGCGTGGGGCTCTGGCATGTTGTGCGCGTGGACGACGATGTAGCGCCCGGGGTCCATCCCCTCGGCCTCGATGAGATCCAGCGCCTCATGCGCCGACGTGGCGTCGTTCGTGTGGCAGGCCACGGCCAGCCCCGTAGCCAGGTGGGTGCGCGCCGCGGCCCGCACGATCAGGCCCTGCACCGGGATCAGGTGGCCCGGGTTCACGGCGATCTTGATCATCCCGGGGCGCACGTCGGTGTCGTCGATGCCGTCCGTGCACTCGGCGATCCACCGCTCGCTGAGCTCCTCGGGCGAGAGGCTGAACGTGTCGCGCGGGATGTGCGGTTCCTTGTACAGACCGGTGTTCGTGACGAGGTGCAGCCCCGTCTCGTCGCTCAGGCGGCGCAAGAGCCGTACGTCGCGACCCAGATAGGCAGGCGTACACTCGACGAGCGTACGCACCCCCTGCTGCTGCGCCTCGCGCAGGCGCGGGACCATCACCTCCACCACCTCGTCGACGTTCCAGCGGTGGGGACCCGTTTGGGCGGCCCCGACGAAATCCACCATCACGTGCTCGTGCGACAGGGTGACCCCCAGCTCCTGCGGATCGATGGCCCCTCTGACGGTCTGGATGCTCGGCATGATGGCCTCCTTCCCGCGTGCAGACACGTCTACTCGCCGTCGTCGGCCCCGTTCACGGTGCGCCCTGGCGGAAGATCAGGGGTAAGCTCATGTGGGTGCCCACGGCCAGGCGCACGCTCCGCGTAAAGGTCTCCGCTCCCGCAGAGATCGTCGCCGTCGCCACGATCTCGTGGGCGGCCCCCTCGCCCACCGTGACGCGCAGTGTGGCCTCGTGCGTCGCGCCCGCCGCCACCTCACCCTCCCAGGCGAGGACCCCGTCGACGTACTCGGCGCCCTCGTGGGCGACGTACTCGAGGTCCTCTGGGAGCGCCAGGCTCAAGCCCATGGCCAGGGGCACGGCGCCCTCATTGTGCAGCCGGACGGTATAGGTCGCCGCCTGCCCCGGGTTGGCGGCCTGTGGCGACACGAGCAAGGCGGAGCCGCCGCCGGGCAGCACGCGCAGGGTGGCGGCGGCGGTCGCCTCGTGGCCTAGAGTGTCGCGCGCCCGAACGCGGACCGGGTACTCGCCGGCGTCGAGGAGCACGGTCACCTCGGGCTCCGCGGCGTCGATCACCCTGTCTCCTACCCGCCAGCGATGGGCCACCACCTCGCCATGAGACGAGGACGCCTCGCTCCGCAGCAGGATCGGCTCCTGGGGGGCGCCGACGGGCGCCTCGACGATGCCCACGCTGACCTCGTCCAGGAGCCAGGCGATCGACCGGTCGAGGAGTTCCGCCCGGTCGGTGACGCCCGTTCCCGAGTTGATGCCCTCGGGGCCGAACGCATAGTAGATCGTCCGGTAGGGGCAGGCAGGTGCGCCGCCCTCGAGGGGTGGCTGGCAGGCTTTGGCCACGCCGACATAGCCGGAGCCGACCGGGCCGCCGCCGGTGGCCGCCAGGACGGGCTGGACGTGGTCCAGGTCGGAGCCATCGGGCAGGCCGCCCGGGGCAATCTCGTCCACAGAGGTCTGGTTGCCGGCGCCATCGCCCTCCTCACCGAGGTCGAGCGCCACCCCCTCCAGGAAGGTACCGGGCAGACCCACGACGGAGACGCCGGCGGGCGGTTGCACCTCGTCTTCGGGCGGGCCAAAGATGCTGCCGGCCAACCAGTGCGCCCCCAGGTACTCGTGGAGGAGCGGTCCGCGGCCGTAGGCCGGATCATCGGAGGGGTTGATGTCGCTGGCCTCCGCCAGGTTCTGGCCGACGGCCAACAGCCGGCCGCCCGCGTCGAGGAAGCGGGCCAGGATGGCCTGGTCCTCGGCGGTCAGCGGCGTGGAGAGCTCATAGTAGCCATCGGGGTGCACGTTATCCCCGGTCACCCAGATCACGGCGCTGAACTCCTGCAGGTCGGCCAGGTCGGGGATGGTTTGCGGATTGCCAAAGCGCGTGTCGGCATCCCACACGGTGTAGCGGTGTCCGGCCCCATCGAGGGCATCCTCGATGTACTCGGTATAGTTGTTGTAGGCCTCGAACTGCGAAAAGTCGTTGTCGATCACCAGCACCGTGCCCCGCGCCAGGGGCGGATCCACGTGCACCCACATGGGCAGACGGTACTCCTGATCGCCGGCCGAGGCCACCAGCCAGGTCTGCACTTCGCCGGGCGCCGTGCCGGCGGGCACGGTGACGCGGAGGGTGCGGGTGACCTCCTCGCCCGGGGCCAGGGTCAGGCTTCCGCCGAGGGAGGCGCTCAGCCCGGCGGCGGGGCTCAGACCCAGGGTATAGGTGAGGGGGGCACCGCTGGCGCGGGGGTCGCGAAAGACGACCTGCCACTCGACCCTCCCGCCGGGGAGGACGGAGGGCGCCGCCAGCGATGGGGGATC
>JAAZBQ010000742.1 GCA_012513725.1 Chloroflexota bacterium | reverse complement strand
ATCTTGGAAAAGTGCCCCGAGTGCAGGACGACGAGCCCCATCCCCTCGAGGATCCGCGCCTGGACGCGATCCACCGTCTCGTCGGCCACGTCCCCGTGAGCCATGTGCCCCCACCAGGTGAGGACGTCGGTCTCGGCGAGGACCGCCTCCGGGAGGCCGTTGTCGGGCTCGTCCAGGGTGGCGGTGCGTACGGTCATGTCGGCGTTGGCGCCCAAGAACTTGCTGATCTGGCCGTGGATGCCCTCGGGGTACATCTTGGCCACGGCCTCGTGGGTCTTTTCGTGGCGGAACTCGTTCCAGACGGTGACGCGAATCTGCTTTGCCATCGTGCTCCTTTGCCATGTTGCATGCTGCTGTGAGACCACCAACCGGCCGCAGTATACCCCCGCCCCGCCCGGCGCTGCAAGGGCTGCTGGGCCTGGGGAATCTTCTATGGGCTGCGGCAGCCCGGCTGCCGCTTTTCCGTCCGGCGCGAGGAACTTGTCGTGGGCGGCAAGGCTATCCTCGACCCTTGGGCATCCGCGAGGCGGAGGAGGTCTGTGTTGGCAGGCAGTCTCGCGGTATCGGGGGGAACGCGGCAGGAAGCCTGCCGCAGTCCTTAGTAGACGCCAACCCCATAGCACTCTGTAGCCGCGGCTACGGTGCGTGGGGCTTGATGTCCAGCGGATGAGCGAGGTCTCAACGCTCTTGCGCGTGGCATATCTTCCGTGATATAATGCGTGCGATGGAACAACCGCCCTGGTCGATCGAGTTCTACGCTACAGCCCGCGGGACGGTGCCGGCCGAGGAGTTCATCGCCTCCCTTCCGCCCGCGGAGCGTGCTGTGGTGCTTCGCTACATCGATCTTCTGCATCGCTTCGGGATAGCCCTTCGCGAACCCACGGTGAGGCACATCGACGGCGATCTGTGGGAGCACGGCCGGGCCCCCACCGACTGTTCTACTTTTGCTTTGCCGGTTGTCGCTGCATTATCCTGCACGGCTACCGGAAAAAAGGAATGAAAGCTCCCCGCAGGGAGATTGTCAGGGCGCGGCGGTACCTGCGCGACTGGCTGGAGAGAGAGCGAAAATGACCAACAGTGTGCCGTATCGAGAAGTGAAGGAGCGCCTCCTCGCGGACCCCGAGTTTCGGGCCGCGTATGACGCGCTGGAGCCGGCCTACCAGGTGGCCTGCCTGCGGATCGCCGCGGGGATGACCCAGGCGGAGCTTGCCGAGAAGGTGGGCACGCGTCAACCGAATATCGCCCGGCTAGAGGCGGGCAAGCACGTTCCGACCCTGGACCTCCTGCAACGGGTGGCCAAGGCGCTGGGATACCGTCTCGATGTCCGGTTCGTCCGAGACGATGCCACAGCCACCGAGGGCTGCGCGAACTCCGATCCCTCGCCCGCCCAGACGCCCGCCACATAGCGCGTCGTCGCTGCCGTACGATCCGTAGCCGCGCCTACGTCAGATGCGGCTTGATGTCCAGCACCGGCGTGCCGTTCCAGGCGTCCAGGCCCTCGACGATCACCTCGTTCCCCCGCACCTCCAGCACCCGCACGGCGCTGACCCCGATGGGGTTCGGGCGGTGGGGGCTGCGAATGGTGAACACGCCCCGTGGGGGCCGGTCCTTTTCGCCCCGGGGATGCTGCCGGAGGGGCACCCCCGCCCGGGGCGCACGGTCAAAGGCAAAGAGGATGTCGATCCGGTCGTCGGCCGCCATCCCGTGGAGCGCGTCGGCGTACTCCTCGCGCACGCGGATCACCGACCGGGGGCTCTTGGCCCGGGAGGGCGT
>JAAZBQ010000741.1 GCA_012513725.1 Chloroflexota bacterium | reverse complement strand
TCGTTCTTTCTGGTGCACGCCAGCCTGATCGGCGTATCGGCGTTCGTGGCCTCTGCGCTGCTGAGCGGCCGCGAGGTGCTCGGCTCGGCGGCCCGGCTCGGCTACTCGCAGATCAGTCGCCGGTTCGGGCCGGTGCGCGTACTGAGCGTCGGCACCCTGATCGGCGGCGCCACCCTCGCCTTTCTCCCCCGGGCCACCGATCCCCTGAGCCTGGGGGCCATCGCCCTGGGGACCGGCATCGGTTTTGCCCTCATGCCGCCGGCCGTCAACATGCTTTCGGGCGCCTCGGCGGCGCCCGAAGAGCAGTCGTATGCGGTTGTCAGCCTGAACGTCGGCAACTTTGGCGCGCAGACGGCGCTGGCCCCCATCTTTGGGGGACTGCTCACCTGGCTGGGCTACCCCGTCGCCTATCCGCTGATCGCGGTGGTGTGGTGTGCCCTGGCCATCGTCCTCCTGTGGGCGGGACTACGCCTGCCGCCTCGCCCGTCGCAGGCGACCGATCAGCGCGAGTAGGGGTCCGCCGCGTCGCGCATGCCGTCGCCCACAAAGTTGAACCCCAGCACCGCCAGCACCACGGCCAACCCCGGCAACAGGAGCCAGGAGGCCGTCGCCACCGCACGGAGGTTCTGCGACTCTTGCAGCAGCACCCCCCACGAGATCACCGGGGGCCGCAGGCCGAGCCCCAGGAACGACAGCGACGTCTCCGATAGGATCATCCCCGGGATCGACAGGGTCAGCGAGGCGATGATGTGGCTGGCAAAGGCCGGCACCATGTGGCGCAGGATGACGCGCATCTCGCTGGCCCCCTGCAGCCGGGCGGCCATCACAAAGTCCTCGTTGCGCAGGGAGAGGAACCTGCCGCGCACCACGCGCGCCAACGACGTCCACCCGATAAAGGAGAGCAGCACGACGATGACGAAATAGACCCGCAGCGGCGGCCACTCCTTGGGCACGGCGGCGCTCAGCGCCATCCACAGGGGAATCGTCGGGATCGAGCGGATGAACTCGATGATGCGCTGGATGGCGTTATCAATCGCGCCACCATAGTAGCCCGACACGCCGCCGATGATCAGCCCCAGCACCAGGCTCACCAGCACGCCCACCAGACCTACCGACATGGAGATCCGCGTCCCGTACACGATGCGCGAGAACATGTCGCGCCCCATCCGGTCGGCGCCCAGCACGAAAAAGATCTGGTCCGGATCGTCCAGGCCAAAGAGGTGCAGGTTCGAATCGACCAGCCCCCACATCTTGTACGGCACCCCACGGGTCCAGAGGCGCAGGTAGTACTTTTGCTCGGTGTCCAGCTCAAACATCAGGCGCATGGTGACCGGGTCTCGCTCCTGCTTGAGCCCGTACACAAAGGGTCGCATGCTGAACGCGCCATCCGGGTCGATGAACTGCGGCAGCTGCGGGGGTGCATAGGAATAGCGCACGTCGTACTTGTTCGGATCGTAGGGGGCTACGAACTCCGCAAAGATGGCTATCGCGTACAGGCCGATGAGCAGCACTGCAGAGAGGACCGCCGCCTTGTGCTTGCGGAACTTCCACCACATGAGTTGGGTCTGCGAGGCCACGTAGATGCGCTCATCTATCGTGCCCGCGGGCTCGATGGGCTGGCCATGTCCCTGCCCTACTACCACACCCGTCTCATCCGTCGCCATGGGTAGGATCTCCTCTCAATCTACGCAGCGCCAAGTCGAATTCGTGGGTCGAGCAGGGCCAGCATGATGTCCGACAGCAGCGTACCGACGATCGTCAGCACGCTGAGGACCAGCACGAACGACGCCGCCAGGTACATGTCCTGCACCAGGAGCGCGTTCAGCAGGAGCGGCCCCGTCGTCGGCAAACTGAGCACCACGGAGATGATCGTAGCGCCGTTGATGAGGCCGGGAAGGGCCCAACCCGCCGTGCTGACAAAGGGGTTCAGCGCCATCCGCACGGGGTACTTGAGCAGCATGCGCGTTTCGGCAACGCCCTTGGCACGGGCGGTCTCGACGTACGGCTTGCTCAGCTCATCGAGGAGGTTGGCCCGCATGATGCGGATCATGCTCGCCGAGCCACCCACCCCCAGGACGATCAGCGGAACCCAGAGGTGCTTGAGCATGTCGACGAACTTGGCCCACGACCAGGCCGCCACCTGGTACTCCTGGGAGAACAATCCACCCACGTTCGCATCAAAGTACTTGAAACCCACCCACAATAAGACCATCGCAATCAAAAAGTTCGGTACTCCCAAACCGACGAATGAGATGGCCGTGAAAAAGTAATCGCCAATCGAGTACTGGTGCGTGGCCGAGTAGATGCCGACGACAAAGCCGATGATCCAGGTGACCATCAGAGAGCTGAAAGTGACGGCCACCGTCAGCCATAATCGCTCCCAAAGGAGTTCGGAGACCGGCTTGCCCCAGCCAAACGAGTACCCAAAGTCGCCCTTCAGAATGCCCGAAACCCACTTGAGATAGCGCTGGTGCAGCGGAAGGTTCAGGCCATAGCGCACCCTGAGGGCATCGAGCTGCGCTTCGTCCACGGCATCTCCCGAGGCCGCCAGCGTCGCCGCGTAGGCCGTGAGATAATCGCCGGGCGGCAACTCGATGATGACGAACGCGACCAGCGAGACCACGATCACGTTCATGACGATGAATCCCATTCGATTCAGCAGAAACTGAAGCACGAACCCTCCTTCGGCCAGCGGCACGGTCTACAATCACTCACGCGTTGGATGGAGTGCCGATCCGGGCCGGCTTTCCTGGCGCTCCACCGATCGGTGGAGCGCCAGGGAGCATGGTAGCACCGGCTCGGTCATTCTAGTACAGGTTCGCTGGAGCGGAAAACCGCTCCAACGAACCTCCGATCATTACTGCTTCCAGAAGTACTGCTCGACGTTCGTGTTGCCCGGCGTGAGCTGCAACCAGTCAGAGATAGCATCCTCCGGCACGTTGCGGAAGTTCTCCTTGACGATGCCCACGTGCGGCAACACGCCGACGGTGCCGATGAACCAAAGAGCCTCGGAGGCGTTGTCAAAGAACTCCTGCGCCAGCGCGGGAAGCTCCTCGGGCATGGCGCCCAGGCACCTGTCGTACAGGGCAAACTGCGCCTTGACGTCCTCCGGCGGCTCCTCGCCCTGCTCGCCCCGGGTGTTGTTCCACAGCACCCATTCTGCGGCCGTCGAAGGCGGCGTGCCGCCCGAGATGGGCATAAAGTAGTGGGGCTCGATGAGCGGCGTAAAGCAGCGGTCCATGGTCCAGATGGCCATGTCCACCTCGAGGCCGGCCGTCGCGCGCTCGGCAAAGAGGGTACGGTCCTCCTCCTTGGGGATGCCGCGGATGCCGATCTCCTTCCACTGTTCGCACACCATGTTCACCACGTCACGCCACGGACCAAAGATCGGCGCATACTCGATGGTGATGGTCAGTGGGTCACCGTCGGGCCGCAGCCGGAACCCTTCGCCGTCCCGCTCGGTGAGGCCGATGCCGTCCAGCAGCGCGTTGCCCTGGTCGATGTCCAGCTCGGCGTACTTGGTCTCGTGCTCCGGCCTGTAGTACGGGCACTGGGGCACCAACGCCGCCTGGCGCGGCTGCCCAAAGCCCTGGTAGGCGAGTTCGTTGATCGCCGGGCGGTCGATGGCCACCGAGAGCGCGATGCGAAAGTCCTTGGTCTGCATCAGCTCGCGCATGACCGGGTCGCCGTGGTTCATGTTCGGGTGCAGGAGCGCGTTCGACCCCTCGGCCAACGTCCACTTCATCACCCGATACTCGCCCTGCTCGGCGTTCTCGACAAAGAGCGGGTAGTTGGTCCACATCAGGTGGCGGAACTGACAGTCGATCTCGCCGGCCACGGCCTTCATGTTCAGGAGGTCGGCGTTCTCGACGATGTCAAACCGCAGATCGTCGATGTACGGCAGCTGGTTCCCCTCGGGATCCACCTTCCAGTAGTAGGGATTCCGCTGGCACACGACGGGCACATCGGGCGGCACGCGGGTGGGCAGCCATGCCCAGATGTGTGGGCACTCGGGGTTCTGCCAGTCCGCCCGGTCGGCGTACAGCTCCCACCAGTTGGCAAAGTCGGCCGCCTCGATCGCGGCCTGCAGCTCGTCAGCATCGGCATACTCGGGATGGAACTGCGACAGGTAGTGCTTGGGTCGCACGGTCCAGTCCAGGGCACCGGGGCCGGCCAGCATCTGGATGAACAGGCCATAGGCGCTCTGGAAGGTGGCCTTGAAGGAGTAGTCGTCCAGCTTTTCGACGGTCATGTTCTCGTCGTTGGCCGGATCCCGGTACCGCTTGGGGAACGTCGGGTTGCGGTCGGTGTTCGACAGATCGTCGACAAAGTAGAACAGGACGTCATCGGCAGTGAAGGGCTCGCCATCCGACCACTTCATCCCCTCGCGGAGGTGGAAGACGAACTCGGTGGCGTCGTCGCTGATCTCGAACGACTTGGCTACGTTGGGGAGAACGCCCGAGCCGTCCTCGTTCCACCGCACCAGGGCCTCGTACGACATGCGGCTGTTGATGATACCGGCATCGCTCGGGCCGACCGCGCAGCGGTGCCAGGCACCACCGTACTGGCCGATCTCCTCGGTAACCGGGATGACCCGCGGCTCGACCGGCAGGCGCTCCTCGACGGGCGCCAGAGCGCCCGAGGCCACCTGTTCGGCCAGGCTCGGGGCCTCCGCGAAGCGCGCATCGCCGGACGGCGCGACCGGCTCTGCAGGGGCTACCGGTGCCTCTGGGGCGCTGGTGGGCTGTCCGGCGACCACGGGCTCGGACGTTTCGCCCGCGGGCGGTTGGCCGCAGGCGACGGCCACGCTAGCGGCGGCCGTCAGGGCGGATAGCCGCAGAAACTCACGTCGAGATACGTTAGCCATGTTGCTCCCTTCCTTGGGATTCGTGTTGCTCCTGAGCCATGGGCTGCTAACATGCGACGCTGGGCTATCGATATGCGGCCGGTCTCCGTGTAGGCTACCCTCCTCCTTTCCGGCGTGTATGTCCTCCGGGGGGCGGCAGAGCGCCGCCCCCCGGGCCGTACCCGTTACGCCTGCTTCCAGAAGTACTGCTCGGGGTTGGTGTTGCCCGGCGTGTTCTGGCGGACATCGGACACCGCCTCTTCCGGCACGTTGCGGAAGTTGTTCTTGACCACCACCAGGGCGGGCATCGCCCCGACGGTGCCGATCACCCACAGGTTATCGGACCAGTTGTCAAAGTACTGCTCGGCCAGGCCGGGCAGCTGGTCCGGGGTGGCACCCTTCATCTGGTCGTACAGGTCGAACTGCAGCTTGATGTTCGCCGGCGGCTCCTCACCCTCCGTGCCGCCCGAGTTGTACCATTGGGCGTAGGCCTCTGCCCAGCCGTACCCACCAGTGTGCGGGTGCCACCAGTGGGGGTTGCCCAACGGGGTGGCGCAGCGGTCGATGGTCCAGATGCTGGCATCGTGCTCGTTCGCCGCCCCACGCTGGGTGAAGAGGCTGCGGTCCTCCTCCTTGGGCACGCCGCGAATGCCAATCGCCTGCCACTGGTCGCAGATCATCTGCACGGTATCGCGCCAGGGGCCAAAGACCGGCGCATACTCGATGGTAATCGTCAGGGGCTCTCCATCGGGCCGCACCCGAAAACCCTCGGCATCCCTGTCCGTGAGCCCGATCGCGTCCAGCAGCTCATTGGCCGCGTCCGGATCGTGCTCGGCCCACTTGGTCGGGTACTCGTCTTTGTAGTAGGGTGACTGCGGGATCAGGGCAGCCTGCCGAGGCTCGCCAAAGCCCTGGTACGCGAGCTCGAGGATCGCCGGCCGGTCGATGCCGAGGGAGAGCGCCACACGAAAGTCCTTGGTCTGGAACAGCTCGCGCAGCGCGGGGTCCTTGTGGCTCTGGTTGAGCATGACACCGGTGTTGGCGCCCTCGCCCGACTGCCACCTGAGCACCCGATAGTCGCCCGCTTCGGCGCTGTCGACAAAGAGGGGGAAGTTCGACCACAGGATGTGCCGGAGTTGCATGTCGATCTCGCCGGCGACCGCCCTGAGGTTGACGAGGTCCGCGTTCTCGAGGATGTCGATCTGGAGCGAATCAAGGTAGGGCAGCTGCTGACCCTCGGGGTCCACCTTCCAGTAGTAGGGGTTCCGCTCCCACACCGAGGGCACCTCGGGCGGAACACGCGTAGGCACCCAAGCCCAGATACACGGCTTTTCCGGGTTCTGCCAGGTGTTCCGGTCAGAGTACAGCTCCCACCAGTTCGTGAACCCAGCAGCCTCGACCTTGGGATCCAACTCGTCCGCCGCCGTGTAGGTGGGGTGGAACTGGGTCATATAGTGTTTGGGGGCCTCGAGGCCGGTGGCACCGATGATCTCCATGAACAGGCCGAACGGGCTGGCGAACCGGAACACGACGGTCTGATCGTCCACCTTTTCCACCACCATCGGCTCACCGTTCACTGGGTCCCGGTAGTTCGGCGAGATGGTGGGTGTGAGGTCCTGATTGAGCAGGACATCCTCGTACCAGTAGAGGATGTCGTCGGCCGTGAACGGCTCGCCGTCAGACCACTTTATCCCCGCGGGGAGGTGGAAGGTGTAGGCGCTGGCGTCCTCGTTCACCTCATAGGTCATGGCCACGTTGTTCACCATGGCCGAAGCGTCAGCGTTCCAGCGCACATAGCCCTCGTTGGTCAAGCGGCCGGCGGCGGGGACATCCGACACGCTCACGGCGCAACGGTGCCAGATACCGCCATACTGGCCGATCTCCTCGGCGACGGGCATGACTAGTGGGTTCTGGGGAAGGCGCTCCTCCACCGGCGGCAGCTCGCCCGCCGTCGCCCGTTCGGCAAGCGCCGGAGCCTCGGAGAACCGGGCTCCCTCGCCAGGGGACACGGGCACTGCGGTGGCCTCACCGGGCGCGCCTGGGGCGGCTGTTGGCTCCGCAGGCGCGGGCTCGGTGGGCGCAGCGGGCTGCGCACAGGCGGCCGCCAGGGAGGCAGCGGCGGTCAGTGACGACAGACGAACGAACTCACGGCGGGAAAGGCTGTGCATGCTGTCCCTCTCAATCTCGTGTGATGGGCCACACAAACGCGCTCGTTGGCCGATATGGGCAGGTCAGTGACGGAAGACTAGACGGGGCACCTCTTTTCTCCGGGCTCAGACTCCCGGTCGCAGCAGCAACCGGCCACTCCAGGGTGCACCTGTAGCGCGAGCCGAGCGAAACGCTCCCTCGGCGGTACGCCCAGGCCCTAACCCTCTGAGGCCACTGCCTAGAGACAGATACCACGACGGCGGCGCGCGCCCAAGAGCGATGTGCTCACCAGCAGTATGTCTGCCTCAAGCGCGGCTCAGTCTATGCCCCGTGCCTGGCACTGTCAACCCGTTTGCCCCGTGTGCCGCCCGAGCCCACCATGTCATGGGCCAGAACCTGCGTGCGGACGTGGGCGGGGAGACCTCCCCGCCCACGTCCGGCCATCAGTCCCTACGCCTGCTTCCAGAAGTACTGCTCCGGGTTGGTGTTCGCCAGGCTCATGATCGCCCAGTCCTGCACGGCATCCTCGGGGACGTTGCGGAAGTTGTTCTTGCACACGCCCACGTTCGGCAGCCGTCCCACCGTCCCGATGAACCAGACGTTCTCGGCGGCGTTGTCAAAGAACTGCTCCGCCAGCGGCGGCAGGGCGTCCGGCGCGGCGCCCTTGCAGGCGTCCCACAGGTCGTACTGCGCCTTGACCTCCTCGGGCGGCTCTTCGCCCTGCTCGCCCTTGGTCTGGTACCAGTCCCACCACAAGGCGGCGGTGGAGGGCGGCGTACCGCCCTTGAAGGGCAGGAAGAACCAGGGCTCCATGATCGGGGTGATGCAGCGATCCATCATCCACACACCCATGTCCATCTCCAGGCCGGCGGTGGCCCGCTGGCTGAACAGGGTGCGGTCCTCCTCCTTGGCGATGCCGCGGATGCCGATCTCCTTCCACTGCTCGCACACCATGTTCACCGTGTCGCCCCAGGGGCCGAACACCGGCGCGTACTCGACGGTGATAGAGAGTGGCGTGCCATCCGGCCGGGTCCGGAACCCTTCGTCGTCCCGCTCGGTGAGCCCGATACCGTCCAACAGCTCATTCGCCAGGTCGACGTCGTGGTTGGCGTACTTGGTGGCGTGCTCCTCTTTGAACCAGGGGCACTCGGGGATGAGCGCCGCCTGCCGGGGCTCGCCAAAGCCCTGGTAGGCCAGCTGGTGGATGGCATCGCGGTCGATCGCCTCCGAGAGGGCGATGCGGAACTCTTTGGTCTGCATCAGCTCCCGCAGCACCGGATCCTGGTGGTTCATGTTCGGGTGCAGGCAGCAGTTGGAGCCCTCGGCCAGCGGCCACTGCAGGACGCGATAGTCGCCCGCCTCGGCGTTCTCGATGAACAAGGGGAAGTTGGTCCAGGTGATGTGCCGGTGCTGCATATCGATCTCGCCGGCCACGGCCTTCATGTTCAGGAGGTCGGCATTCTCGACGATGTCAAAGTGCACCGCGTCGATGTAGGGCAACTGCTGTCCCTCGGCGTCCACCTTCCAGTAGTAGGGGTTGCGATCGATGATCGCCGGGATGTCGGGCGGCATGCGGGTGGGGACCCAGGCCCAGATGTGTGGCCGCTCGAGGTTTGCGTGGCCGCGCCGATCGTTGTACAGCTCCCACCAGTTGGTGAACCCGGCCGCCTCGACCTTGGCCGCCAGCTCTGCCTCGTCGGCGTAAGTGGGGTGGAACTGCTTCATATAGTGCGCGGCATAGTCGTCGGTGAAGTAGGTGCCCTCGGCGCCGGAGACGATCTGGATGAACAGGCCATAGGGGCTCTCGAACTTGATCTGGAAGGTATAGTCGTCAACCTTTTCCAGGACCATCAGCTCGCCGTTCGTGGGATCGGTCGCCCACTTGGGGAGGGTCGGAGTCAGGTCGGCGTTCTGGACGTGATCCTCGTACCAGAAGACAAAGTTGTCGGCCGTGTAGGGAACCCCGTCCGACCACTTCATCCCCTCACGGAGGAAGAACGTGAACTCGGTGGCGTCCTCGTTGATCTCGTAGGACTTGATCACGTTCGGGACTACGGCAGAGGCGTCGGTGGTGAAGCGCAGGAACGGCTCACCGCAAAAGCGGGTGCGGATGACGCCCACATCATTGGGCCCAACGGCGCACCGGTGCCAGACGCCGCCGTACTGGCCGATCTCTTCCCAGACGGAGACCACGACGGGATCCTTGGGCAGGCGCTCTTCGACGGGGGGCAGACTGCCGCCAGTTACCTGCTCGACCAGGGCCGGGGCCTCGACATAGCGAGAGCCTTCGCCTGGGGCGGCCGGGGCTGTGGTGGGCTGCTCTGCGACGGGATCAGGCGCGGCGGGCCCCGGGGCGGCTGGCTGGGCGCACGCGGCGGCCACGGTGGCCGCGGCGGTCAGCGAGGACAAGCGCAGGAATTCACGACGGGATAGGCTGTGCATGGTGTACCTTTCGGCTGGGTGAGGCGAAGCGTAAGGGTGCAATCGCTCGCCACAAAGCGGACGGATGGGCGCGGGGGAATCGGTGGGTCGCCTCCTCTCTCCGTGCACCTGGCACGAACGAACGCACGGCGATTGATCGATACAGCGCACGACGCGCTATGCCTGAACAGGACCATACAGTCGGGTATGGCGGAAGGCTCCACGGAGACGCCACAGCAGTGGGAATGGCCGAGCCAGTGTAAGGGCTCATCCGATGGCGCCAGGATCCGCCCGCGGCCTTCCTCCTGCACTGGGAGACAGCGCCGCGGAACCTGCGCCGTCACCGACACACGCGTCGGATCCGGCACACAAGCCGACCACTATCGAGGGGCGTACAATCGAGGGACAAGAAACGCTACCGCGACCGGCCAGGGGAACTGGCGCTCCCCCTTGGTATGCCAGCCGAAAGCGAGCCCAGTATAGGCCCCGCCGCGCATGCTGTCAACCTGGGAATGCAATAAAACGGTGTGGGTGGTAGTCGGCTCCCGCGTAGGGGGGCCGGGGGGCACGCTGCCTGTGGCGGCGACTCCCCCGGCCACGGTCCTCTCGGTACCTCGCCCGGATGGCTGCACGCAGGTCTCGATGGGCGAAGGATACCTCCGCCCACCGATGGGCTGGTCAGCCGCTTAGGCCTGCTTCCAGAAGTACTGCTCGGGGTTGGTGTTCGCCAGGCTCATGATCGCCCAGTCCTGCACGGCGTTCTCGGGGACGTTGCGGAAGTTGTTCTTGCACACGCCCACGTTCGGCAGCCGTCCCACCGTCCCGATGAACCAGATGTTCTCGGCGGCGTTGTCAAAGAACTGCTCGGCCAACGGCGGGAGATCGTCCGGTGCGGCGCCCTTGCAGGCGTCCCACAGCGCGTACTGCGCCTTGACCTCCTCGGGCGGCTCTTCGCCCTGCTCGCCCTTGGTGCGGTACCAGTCCCACCAGAATGCGGCCGTCGAGGGGGGCGTGCCGCTGCCATAGGGGAAGAAGAACCAGGGCTCCATGAGCGGGGTGATGCAGCGATCCATCATCCACACGCCCATGTCCATCTCCAGACCCGCAACCGCGCGCTGGTTAAAGAGCTCCCGGGCCTCCTCCTTGGGAACGGCACGGATGCCGATCTCCTTCCACTGCTCGCACACCATGTTCACCGTGTCGCGCCAGGGACCAAACACCGGCGCGTACTCGATGGTGATCGTCAGCGGATCGCCATCTGGCCGGGTGCGGAATCCCTCGCCGTCCCGCTCGGTGAGGCCGATGCCATCCAGGAGTTCGTTCGCCGTGGCGACGTCGTGGTCGGCGTACTTGGTGGCGTACTCTTCCTTGAACCAGGGGCACTCGGGGATGAGCGCCGCCTGCCGGGGCTCGCCAAAGCCCTGGTAGGCCAGCTGGTGGATGACCTCCCGATCGATGCCGTGGGATAGCGCGATGCGGAACTCTTTGGTCTGCATCAACTCGCGGATCACCGGATCCTGGTGGTTCATGTTCGGGTGGATGCAGCAGTTGGAGCCTTCGGCCAGCGGCCACTGGAGGATGCGATAGTCGCCCGCCTCGGCGTTCTCGACGAACAACGGGAAGTTGGCCCAGGTGATGTGCCGGTGCTGCATGTCGATCTCGCCGGCCACGGCCTTGAGGTTGACGAGGTCGATGTTCTCGACGATGTCAAAGTGCACCGCGTCGATGTAGGGCAGCTGCTGCCCCTCGGCGTCCACCTTCCAGTAGTAGGGGTTTCGCTCGGTGATGACGGGCACCTCGGGCGGAACACGGGCGGGAATCCACGCCCAGATATGCGGCCGCTCGAGGTTCTGCCATCCGCGTCGATCGCCGTAGAGCTCCCACCAGTTGGTAAAGCCGGCCTCTTCGGTCATGGCCGCAAGCTCGTCGGCGTCGACATAGCTGGGGTGGAACTGCTTCATATAGTGCGCGCAGTTGTCACCACACCAGTACGTGCCCTCGGCGCCGGAGACGATCTGGATGAACAGGCCGTAGGGGCTCTCGAACGTGACCTTGAACGTATAGTCGTCCACCTTTTCCAGGACGAGCGGGTTGCCGTTCTGGGGGTCGCGCATGGCGTTCCCGGGGTTGGGCGTGAGGTCGGTGTTCTGAAAGTGGTCCTCGTACCAGAAGACAAAGTCGTCGGCCGTATAGGGCTCCCCGTCCGACCACTTCATTCCCTCGCGCATGAAGAACGTGAACTCGGTGGCGTCCTCGTTGATCGCATAGTACGACATGACGTTGGGGATGAGGCTCGAAGCATCGATCGAGAAGCGCATGAACGGCTCGCCAGTAAAGCGGGTGCGGATGACCCCCACGTCGCCGACGCCCGTGGCGCAGCGACGCCACACGCCGCCATACTGGCCGATCTCCTCCCACACGGGGACGATGACCGGCTCGATGGGCAGGCGCTCGTCGAG
>JAAZBQ010000740.1 GCA_012513725.1 Chloroflexota bacterium | reverse complement strand
TGGCCTCCTCGGTCATCCTGGTGACCACCACGCCGATCTATGTGGCCCTGGCCTCCTGGATCCTGTGGCGCGAGCCGATCGGCCGGGGCCGGGCCCTGGCCATCGCCGTGGCCATGGTGGGCAGCGTCGTGGTGAGCTATGGGGACCTGGCCGTCTCGGGCGAGGCGCTGCTCGGCGACCTGCTGGCCCTGGCGGGGGCGCTGGCGATGACGGCCCACCTGCTCATCGGCCGCACCATCCGCCGCCGGCTGTCGACGCTGGCCTACGTATGGCCCTGCTACGGGCTGGCCGGCCTGCTCCTGCTGGGGCTCTGCGTCCTGGGCGGGCAGCCCCTGGTGGGGTACGGCGCGCGGACGTTTGGGGTGCTCCTGGCCCTGGCCGTCATCCCGCAGGTGCTGGGGCATTCCGTGTTCAACTGGGCCCTGGCGCACGTGTCGCCGCTCCTGATCACGCTATCGATCCTGGGAGAGCCCCTGGGCGCCAGCGCCCTGGCCTTCCTGGTGCTCCGGGAGGTCCCCTCGCCCGCCGTGTGGTGGGGCGGGCCGCTGATCCTGGCCGGGATCGTGATGGCCTCTCGTGAGGAGGCCAGGCTGTCTCGCGCCCGGCGGCGGGAGGTTCTGCCCCCCGCGCCCACCGATCCGCCGACCGTTCACGCCGCCCTTGGAGAGGAGAACAGGCCATGACCACCGACTGGAACGCTCTGTATGCCCGCCGCCTGGAGTGGATGACCACCTCGGCCATCCGCGAGATACTCAAGGTCGCCCAGGCGCCGGACGTCATCTCCATGGCCGGGGGCTGGCCGGAGGCCGACCTGTTCCCCGTCGAGCAGTTGCGGGAGGTTGGCGACTATGCGATGGCCCACCTCACCCGCGAGGCGCTGCAGTACGGCCTCACCGAGGGGTTGGGCGCCCTGCGCCAGACCCTGGCGGACTATGTGACGGAGGGCGGCACGCCGGCGAACATCGACAACATCGCCATCACCAGCGGATCGCAGCAGGCGCTGGACCTCATGGGGCGGCTGTTCGTCGACGAGGGGGACGCCGTGCTGGTGGAGAGCCCCACCTTCCTCGGCGCGCTGCAGTCGTTCAAGGCGTACGGTGCGCGTTTCGTGCCCGTGCCGCTGGATGACGACGGGGTGCGCATCGACGCGCTGGAGGCCGCCCTGCGGGCCGAGCGCCCCAAGTTCATGTACATCCTGCCGAACTTTCAGAACCCCACCGGGGTCACCCTGAGCCTGGAGCGCCGGCGGCGCCTGGTGGAGCTCGCCGCGTCCCACGGCGTGCCGATCCTCGAGGACGACCCGTACGGGCAACTGCGCTTTGAGGGCGAGCCGCTGCCCAGCCTCCTCTCGCTGGACGCCGCGCTCTACCCCGAGAACGCCGCGGCCGGCGCGTACCTGCGCGGGAACGTCGTGCACCTGGGCACATTCTCCAAGACGCTGGCGCCGGGCCTGCGGGTGGCCTGGGCCGTCGCCCCGCCCGAGATCGCCCGGCAGTTCGCCATGGCCAAGCAGGGGTCCGACCTGCACACCAACGCGCTGGGGCAGGCGATGGCCAACGAGTTCATGTGCCGGGGCTGGCTGCCGGCGCAGGTGGAGCGCATCCGCCGCACCTACCTGGAGCGGCGCAACGCCATGGTGGAGGCCATGGAGGAGATGTTCCCGCCGGAGGTCTCCTTTACCCGGCCGCAGGGCGGGCTGTTCCTGTGGATCACCCTGCCGGAGGGAATGGACGCCGTGGCGCTCCTGCCGGAGGCGGCCAAGCGCAAGGTGGCTTTTGTGCCCGGTGCGCCGTTCTACGTGGATGGCAAGGGACAGAACACCCTGCGGGTGACGTTCGCCAGCATGGGGCCGGACCTCATCCGTGAGGGCATCCGCCGCATGGCGGAGGTCATCCGCGACGCGATGGCCTAGCGACGCGAAGGGTCTCCGGTCCCCTGAGGACTTTGTCCCCTATCCTTTGGTGGTGTTTGGGGAGCGGGGCGCGGGCGCTTTGACCGAGGCGGCCAAGGGGCGTACAATAGGGCTCAGGCTAGAACCCATAGCAAGGATAGCGACCATGCCTCTCTACGAATACCGTTGCCAGGACTGCCAGGCGACCTTTGATCTCCTGCGACCCTTTTCCAGGGCCGACGAGCCCGCGGATTGCCCCAACTGCCACAGCAACGACTCCAAGCGCGCCATGTCGCGCTGCGCCGCGCTCTCGCGGGGCGCCGACGGGTCGACCTCTTCGGTCGGCGGTGGCGGGGGCTGTGCGGGCTTCTCCGCGTCCTCCTGCGCTTCCTGCGGTCACTAACGGGGCGAGGCTCGACTGGGCCTGATGCGGCGCGATATCACGCCGTGACCCTGTTCGGCGATGCTCCACTGCCCGGCGGTACCCTTGGTTCGCCGGGCGTTCTTTATGCCGGATGGGCGTGGCCTCCCTCCGGCAGCGTCTGTGGTATAATCGCTTGCGCATGGAAAGGAACGCATGAACGCCGAACGTCCACAAGGCCCCGTGGCGCTCACCCTCATCGAGTCGTCGGGCCCGGGCGCGCCGCGCGCCGGGATGCTGCACACGCCCCACGGCGACGTGCCCACGCCGATCTTTTGCCCGGTGGGCACCCAGGCGGCCGTCAAGGCCCTGGCGCCCCGGGACCTGCTGGCCCTCGACGCGCCGATGATCCTGGCGAACAACTATCACCTGTACCTGCGGCCCGGATCGGAACTGATCGCGCGGATGGGAGGGCTGCATCGCTTTATGGGCTGGCCGCGCCCCATCCTTACCGATAGCGGCGGATTCCAGGTGTTCAGCCTCCAGGGGCTGCGCAAGGTGGACGACGGGGGCGTGACGTTTCGCTCGCACATCGATGGCTCCGAGCACCGCTTTACGCCGGAGACGGTGGTGCGCTCGCAGGAGGCGCTGGGCGCCGACATCGCCATGGTCCTCGACGAGTGCGCCGAGCCGCACGACAAGGACTATGTGCGAGAGGCGATGCGCCGAACCCACCTCTGGGCCGAGCGCTGCCTCCGGGCCCACACGCGCCAGGATCAGGGGCTGTTCGGCATCGTGCAGGGGGGCATCTTTGCGGACCTGCGCGCCGAGAGCGCCCGGGTGCTCACCGGGCTGGGCTTTCCGGGCTATGCGATCGGGGGGCTCAGCGTCGGCGAATCGAAGGTGGACATGCTCCGCATCCTGGACCACGTCACGCCGCTCCTCCCCGAGGACAAGCCCCGTTACCTAATGGGCGTGGGCTCGCCGGAGGATCTGGTGGAGGGGATTGCCCGGGGCATCGACGTGTTCGACTGCGTCCTGCCCACGCGCTTGGCGCGCAACGGCGCCGTCCTAACGCCCAGCGGCCGCCTGAACCTGCGCAACGCCCAGTACGCTGAGGATCCCCGGCCGATCCAGGAGGATTGCGGGTGCTACACCTGCCAGCACTTTGGCCGGGCGTACCTGCGGCATCTGGTGATCGCCAAGGAGATCCTGGGGCTGCAGCTGAACTCGATTCACAACGTCCACTTTATGCTGGATCTCGTGCGCCGCGCGAGGGCTGCC
>JAAZBQ010000104.1 GCA_012513725.1 Chloroflexota bacterium | reverse complement strand
CCATCGGCGATCCCGCCGTCACCCTCGAGGAGGGCGCCATCGTCGCCCGCATGGACGTCGACGTCGAGAACCCGCGCCTGTCGCTGGACGTCATCCTGCGCGGCTCGCCGAACGTGGTGGATGGCGAACTGTACCTCGCCGTGGACGAGGTGCTGCTCGGCGAATCGACCGACTTTTTCACGCGGCTCATCGCCCAGCCGATGATCGACTCGACGATCCGCGAGTACTCGGGCGAGGACGGCATTCCGGTGCCCATTGCCGCCCTGGAGGGAGTCGAGATCGAGAGCGCCACGGTAGAGCCGGGAATCCTGACCATCGAGGGCCAGGCGGAGTAACGCCGCCACGCCAGCGGAGGGACGGGCGGGATCGCCCGTCCCTCCGCTGGCGCCTTGACCCTTTGTCACCCGTCGGCTAACGTATGCCGGTTGCCGCCCAGGGCCCGCGGCGCCCGCCGCCGGCCCGCATGCGCCCTGATGTGGCGCAGCAGGAGGACGCCATGACCGCGAACCTGTTCGACGTACTGCGCGCACGCCGCACCATCCGTCGCTACACGCCGGAGCCGGTTAGCGACGAGGATATCGACGCGTTGCTCGAGGCCGCCATGTACGCCCCCAGCCGGATGGACCGGCGGCCGTGGCGCTTTATCGTTCTGCGTGACCAGGCCCTGCAGCAGGAGATGGCCGATGCCCTGGGGGTGCGCAACTATCTGGCCGAGGCGCCGGCCTTGATCGTGGTCTGCGCCGACCCCGCCGCATCGCCCACCTGGATGATGGACATCAGCGCGGCCACCGAGAACCTGCTCCTCGCGGCCGCCGATCGGGACCTTGGAGCGGCCTGGGTGGGCTGGCCCGAGAGCGCCTGGTGGCAGCCGGTCGAGGCGCTCCTGCGCCGGAGGATCGGCGTGCCGGACGACATCCGCGTGGCGACCGTCGTCGCCGTCGGGCACCCCGCCGAAGAGCGGGCGCCATACACCCGTGAGGAGCGCTTTGACGTCACCCTGATCCACGACGGGCGCTGGGGCAACAAGCGCCTGCCCTGACGGCCGGACGTTCCGCCTACTGCCACCAATAGAGGGAGAGGGATGAACCCCACCAGCAAGAAAGACTACCGCCCGCCGCTCAAGCTCTCCATGCACATCACGCCGGACGCCACGCCCGACGAGTTGGCCTTTGCCGCCCAGTTGGGCGTCGACTGTGTCTATGTCTGGGTGCGCGACGACCAGCGCGATGTATCCTTTTTGCGCGAGCTGCGGCACAAGGTGGAGGACGCCGGGATCTGCCTGTACAACGTCGGCAACATGACGGTGGGCAAGTCGGACAAGATCCACCTGGGCCTGCCCGGCCGCGACGAGATGATCGCGGATTTCTGCGCCTTTGTCGACGCCCTGGGCGCGGCGGGGATCCACGTGACTACCTTTACCTGGGAACCCGACCAGGTGTGGAGTTCGGAGCCCCGCACCACCCGCGGCGGCGCCCGGGCCCGGCACGTCGACCTTGCCGAGATGCGCCGCCGGCCCTACACCCACGGCCGCGCCTACAGCGAAGAGGAGCTGTGGGAGAACTTCTCCTACCTCATGGAGCGCCTGATTCCCGTCGCCGAGGGCGCCGGCGTGCGCCTGGCGCTGCACCCCAACGATCCGCCGACCGACTCTTTGGGGGGCATCCCCTGCCTGATTCGCTCCGCCGAGGCCTACCGCCGGGCGTTCCAGGTGGCCGGTAGCCCCGCCCTGGGCATGGAGTTCTGCGCCGGCTGCTGGCTCGAGGGGGGCGACGCGTTCGGCGACCTCCTGGCAGGGATCCGCGAGTTCGTCGCCGACGACCGCATCCTGGTGTTCCATTTCCGCAACGTCAGTTCGCCCCTCCCCGAGTTCACCGAGACGTTCCTCGACAACGGCTACATGGACATGTACCCGGTGATGCGGACGCTGGTGGAGACCGGCTACCCGGGGACCGCCATCCTCGACCACACGCCCCACTTTTCCGGCCCATACGCCGCGGGCGGCGGCACGGCGTACGCCATCGGCTATATGCGCGCCCTCATCGAGCGCGCCATGGACGAACTCGCCTGAACGGTCCAGCGGTGCTGGGCTCTGGAGGCGGTCGGCCTCCAGAGCCCTCCTCCCGCCACGGTCACCAGAGCCACGAGCAGGGCGATCCGCCGACGCTGACATAGCGGCGGGCTCTCGCCCGCGATCCCGGCCGTGGTGCCCTCGTTCGGTACCGCGTGCCGGATTGCGGCGCCCCCCGTCGCGCTCCATCAGAACAGGTGTTGCGG
Organism: Chloroflexota bacterium; assembly: GCA_012513725.1. Lineage (GTDB taxonomy): Bacteria > Chloroflexota > Anaerolineae > UBA1429 > UBA1429 > JAAZBQ01. The sequence continues at coordinate 7,468 of JAAZBQ010000104.1, read as the reverse complement.
CTTGCCAGAACTGGCGATCTTCCCATAATAAAGGGGTGTTGGGTGGGGTCACACCCGCCCGATGGGAACCGTTTCCAAGCCCACAGGGCGTGCCGCACTGCCCGCCCGCATACCGAGCCCGTCTGGTGATGATGGAGACCGACGCTGTCCAATCCGTACGCCGCATCGTAGAGAGGTATGACCTCTCCAAGGAGTGCATGCGAGAGGTGGCGGTGATCCTGCGCGAAGCGCTCTACAGGATGACCCACCTCGTCAGCCTCTGCGATCGGGACATCCTGTGCACCGACGACGCCACCTTTGTGGCTCACGTGCGGCAGATCAACCACCTGCAAACGCGGGCCATCGCGGTGCTGCAGGAGGAGGGCGTGCAGCGCCGCGACATCGACCACCTCGTCACCCGGCTCCTGGCGCTGTTCGAAAAGCAGGGCGCCGGCTGGTAGCGTTCCCGCCCACGCCCTGTATCCCACCGGCGCACGCCTCGGGATATCGGCGCCGAGCGACGTTTGCGTCCCCCGCCGGCCCCGACCGGCGGCCGGCCAACACGGATCGTGCCTCTCCTCGCCATAGGCATCGCGAAAAAGGAGTCTCCCATGGCAGCCGACGTCGTCTGGACCCCCGAGCGCCTGATCGCGTTTCCTTCCGTCACCGACGTGCAGCTCTCGCCCGACGGCGAGTGGATCCTGTACGCCCTGCGCGAGCCCCTGCTCACCGACGCAGAGAGCCGTTTCGTCAGCCACCTGTACCTGGTGAGCGCCGGCGGCGGGGAACCCCGGCGGCTGACCTACGGGCCCCACGACCACGCCTGCCCGCGCTGGTCGCCCGACGGGGCGCACATCGCCTTTCTCTCCGAGCGGGAGGGCGACAAGAAGAACGTCCACGTCCTGCGCGCCGACGGCGGCGAAGCCTGGCCCCTCACCGCCATGGAAAAGGGCGTCCAGAGCCTCGCGTGGTCACCCGATGGCGCCCGCCTGGCGATCATCGCCGTGGCACCCGATAGCGAGGAGCGCAAAGCGGACCTGAAGGCCAAGCGAGACGTCGTCCGCTGGGGCGTGGATCACGAGCGGGCCGGCCTGTGGGTGCTCCCCTTTACCCCTGGCGACGCGCCCCGCCCCGAGGCTCAGCGCCTGACGCCCGACGACCAGCACGTGTACACCATGGCCTGGATGGCCGATGGCGAGTCCCTCGCCTACACCCACCAGCCGACGCCCGTCGCCGACGACTGGGGGCACACCTGCTTGGCGATGGTCGGCAGCGATCCCGAACGCCCCGAGGCGCGGGACGTGGGGCCGCTGGAAGCCTCCTCGCCCTGCGTGGTGCTGGGCGACCGCGTGGCCTGCCGCACGGCCGTCGAGGGCGTCTCCTGGGCTGCCCGCGACCGGATCAGCGTGTTCAGCCCGGAGGGCGGCGAGCCCACGCCCCTGGCCGAGACGCCCGACAGCCAGCCCTTCCTCCTGGACGCGTCGGCCGATGGCCGCCACGTGTACGCCCTCGAGGTGCTGGGCACCGGCTCGGCGATCTATGCGCTGGACATCGACTGCGGCGCATCGCGCACCATCCTGGAGGGCGCCGGCTATCTCTCGTCGGTGCATACCAACGGGCGCGACGGGTTCGCCTTGATCGCCCAGCGGTCGGAAGAGCCGCCCCGCCTCTGCACGTGGCGACCGGGCCAGGACGCGCCCACGCCCTTGGTGACGCTGACCCCGGCCGATTGGCCCGACAGCCAAGTGCCCCATACCGAAGCGTTCCGGGTCCGCTCGGACGATGGCTGGGACGTCGATGCGTTGGTCACCTATCCGGTCGGGTACCGGGAGGGCCAGGCATGCCCGACCATCGTGATGGTGCACGGCGGTCCGGCGAGCCTGTTCACGGAGATCTATATGGGCGGCGTGGTTGTACCGTACCCCATCGCGGCGTTCGCCGAGCGGGGCTATGCCGTGCTGCGGGTGAACCCGCGGGGCTCCTCGGGCTATGGAGAGGCCTTTCGGCGGGCCAACATCCGCGACTGGGGCGGCGGCGACCTGCGCGACATCCTGGCCGCCCTGGATACCCTGATCGCCCGGGGCGTCGCCGATCCCGACAGGCTCGGGATCATGGGCTGGTCGTACGGCGGGTACATGACCTCCTGGACGATCACCCAGACGGACCGCTTCCGCGCCGCCTCGGTGGGCGCCGGCGTCACGAACCTGATGAGCTTTAACGGCACCGCCGATATCCCCGGCTTTTTGCCCGACTATATGCGGGCCGAGTTCTGGGACGATCCCCGGGTGTACCAGGAGCGCTCGGCCATGTTCGCCGCGCAGGCGGTGACCACGCCGACGCTCATCCAGCACGGCCGCGACGACGTGCGGGTGCCCCTGAGCCAGGGACTAGAGTTCTACAACGCCCTCAAGCGCCGCGGCGTGCCCGTCGAGATGGATATCTATCCGCGCCAGGGGCACGGCTTTCAGGAGCCCCGGGCCATCATGGACCTGATGGAACGCAACCTGGAGTGGTTCGACCGCTGGATCGGCGACGGGGTGTCCTGAACGCCCTGCCGCGCAATCCCGCACGGATACGCGAGGAGACACGAGTGAGCCCGTTGCACCACGCCGCGGACCTGCGCGGCGCCATCTCCATCGGCCTCCAGGAGGCCCTCCGGGGTCTCGAGGAGGCCCTCGCCGACCTGACCGACGCCCAGTTCCGGGCCTACCCGATGGCCGGCGAGGAAAGCATTGCCCTCATCGCCCTGCGCACGCTGCAAGATCTCGACGAACACGCCGTGATCACCCAGGGCGGCCGGCCGACCTTTGCCCATGTGGCGGACTGGGCGCCGGGCCTCCTCAGCGAGGCCGCCGACCACCGGGACGACGGCGCCCTGCCCAGCCGCGACCAGGTGCTGGACTGGCTGGCCGCCGTGCGCGCCAGCGCCGAGCGCCTGCTGGTTGCCGCCAGCGAGGAGGACCTGCACGGCGAGCGCAGCGCCGAGGGCTCCTGGCCCGGGAGCGCCGCCAGCGCCTACCTGGCCTCCATCTATCACGCCATCGACCAGGTGCATCGCATCTGGCTCCTGCGCGGGCTCTTGCGCGCCACGGGCAAGTCGCGGCTGGAGGTCCTCCGCGAGGCCACGACCCCGAGCACCGAGTCGGCCCAGGCCGTGGCGGAGCTCCACTATGGCGCCGTCGCCTCGGGAAACCTGTTCGTGTGGCGGGCGACCCTGATCCGCGAGCTGCGCTCGCCCCGGCGCGTGGCCGGAGTGGCCCCCTGGACCTGGTGGGAGGCCGGACGGCGAGCCGCCGAGGCAGGCGCCTCCTACCGCTTTCACCGCGAGGCGGAGGGAGACGACTCTTCCCGGCGCCTGCTCTTTGCCCGCACCGGCGGCGCCAGCGGCGCCGATGGCGCCGAGGACACGGTCTCCATCCACCTCGCCCTCACCGACGAAGGCTGGCGCGTCAACGCCGCCGAATACTAGGCACGGCTTTCCAGAGCAAGGAGCGACGACCATCATCGGCTGCACCCTGGATCGCGTGAGCGTGGCCTATGCCACCGCACCGATCTTTGACGACCTCTCCTGGGAGATCCACGACGACCGCGTCGTCGGCCTAGTGGGCCCCAACGGCGCCGGCAAGAGCACCCTGCTGCGCATCATCGCGGGATTGCTGCCGGCAGACCGGGGCGCCGTGGTGCGCGCCCGCGGCCTGAGCGTTGGCTATTTGCCCCAGGAACCGACCCTCACCCCGGGCCGCACCGTCTGGGAGGAGGCTATGACCGCCTCCCAGGCCCTGGCCCGCGTGGAGGCCGAGCTGGCCGCCGTGGAGGCCCGCCTTGCCGATCCGGAGGTGTACGGCGACGAGCGAACCCTCGCCCGCACCCTGGCCCGCCAGGAACGCCTCCTGGAGGAATACGCCGACCTCGGCGGCCCGGCCTACGAGGGGCGTGTGCGCGCCACGCTCCGCGCCATGGGCTTTTCCGACGACGACATGCACCTGCCCGTCGACGTCCTGAGCGGTGGCCAGGTCAAGCTCGTCGGCCTGGCCCGCCTGCTCATCGACCGCCCGCGGCTGCTCCTCCTCGACGAGCCCGACAACCACCTGGACCTGGCCAGCAAGGCGCTCCTGGAGCGCGCCATCCGCGACTATGCCGGTGGCGTCGTGATCGTCTCCCACGATCGCTACCTCCTGGACCTGGTGGTGGACGAGGTCGCCGAGCTGGAGGATGGGCGCCTGACCCTCTACCCCGGCAACTATTCCGAGTACGCCTTTGAGAAGCGGGCGCGGCTCATCCGCCAGCAGGCCCTCTACCAGGCGCAGCAGCACGAGATCAACCGCCTGGAGCAGTCCGCCGAGCGGCTGCTAGCCTGGGGACGCATTTATGACAACGAAAAGTTCGCCAAACGGGGGCAGGCCATCCTCAAGCGCCTGGAAAAGGTCGAGCGCATCGATCGCCCCGTCCTCGAGCGGCGGCGTATGGAACTGGAGCTGACGGGCTGGCGGGGCAGCAACAAGGTGCTGGAGATCGCCGATCTGGCCAAGGCCTTCCCGGGGCCCGGCGGAGAGGACGAGCACCTGGTGCTGGCCGGCGTGGACGTCCTCCTGTGGCACGGCGAGCGGGTGGGCCTGGTGGGGGCCAATGGCGCGGGCAAGTCGCTCCTGTTCCGGCTGATCCGCGGAGAGGAGCCGCCCACCGAGGGGCGCATCGCCCTGGGACCGAGCGTCTCGATCGGCTACTATGCTCAGCAGCACGAGACGCTGGAGTACTCCCGGACCCTCATCGAGACGATCCGGTACGCCGCGCCCCTCAGCGAGGCGGCGGCCGTCTCCTTCCTGGGCTCCTTTCTCTTCTCCTACGAGCAGGCGTGCGGCGCGGTGGGGAACCTCTCCGGCGGCGAGCGCAGCCGGCTGCAGATGGCCCTCCTGATGCTCTCCGGCGCCAATCTCCTCCTCCTCGACGAGCCCACCAACAACCTGGACATCGCCTCCGCCGAGGTGCTCGAGGAGGCCCTCTCCCGGTTCGAGGGCACCGTGCTGGTGATCTCCCACGACCGCTACTTTCTCGATCGCGTGGTGGATCGCGTGGTAGAGTTGGACCAGGGCGCCCTCACCGAGTACGCCGGCGGCTTTTCCGACTATTACCTGGCCCGGGCCGGCAGTCGCTAGCCGGCCCCATGCTTCCGGCGGCGCACCCGGCCGGCGGACAAGCCCTCTACGCTTGCCCGCCGGCCGTCTTGGTGTACAATAACAACGGGCTCGCAAGCATCCGAGCCGCCACCCCCACGCTTCACTCGCTGCCTCTCCCGACCGTCTCGCACGTCGCCCCGACCGCACGCCGGCCCCAGGATCGTGCCCTGCGTAGAGATTGGATGTAGCGATGGACGAGACCCCCGCACCGGACCCTGGAGAGACCGCCGGGCAGAATGCCGGCACAAGTGTCCCCAACGAGACGCGCAGATGGTGGCATTCCACGCTATCCGTCGCCGTGGCGTTGGTGGTAGCCGTCGCCGTCCTGTACATCGTCGTCCTGCTCGCCCGGCCGCTGGCGCTCCTGGCGCTGGCCATCGTCGTCGCGTCGGCGCTGGCGCCGGTGGTGGACTGGGTGGGGCGCTGGATGCCCCGGGTCATTGCCGTGATCGCCGTGTACCTCCTGCTGCTCCTCCTGATCGTCGGCATCGGCTGGATCATCGTGCCCCCGCTGGTGGTCCAGATCCAGGCCGTCATCGTGCGGGCCCCGGAACTCCTCGACACGGTCCAGCAGCTGCTGGATCGCTTCCCCGGCCTGGACATGGCAACGATCACCGACCTGATCACCTCGCAGCTCGGCGAGATCAGCGCCCTCCTCGTGGCCCTGCCGATGACAGTGGTCTCCTCGCTCCTCGACATCCTGTTTGTCCTGTTCATGTCGATCTACTGGCTGATTCAGGGACCCTCCCGGCACCGGTTCGTGCTATCGCTGGTTCCGGTTGGGCAGCGCGAGCACACCTCGCGGGTGCTGCGGGACATCGGCGACGCGATGGGCGGCTATGTGCGTGGCGCGGCGATCGACGGCGCCATCATCGGCGCGCTGACCTACATCGGCCTCCTGTTCCTCGGCCTGGAGTACACGCTGGTGCTGGCCCTCTTTGCCGGCGTCATGGAGATCATTCCCATCGCGGGGCCGGTGATCGCCTCCATTCCGATCATCGGCCTGGCGCTCAGCGAGTCGTTAAGCAGGGGGCTGATGGCCGCGGGATTCGTCCTGCTCCTGCAGCAGTTCGAGGGCAACCTCCTGGCGCCCAACGTCATGCACAGCCAGACGAACCTCTCGCCGATGCTGGCCCTACTGGCCGTCTTTATCGGCGGCGCCCTCGGCGGCCTCCTAGGCGCGTTGGTGGCCATCCCCCTCACGGCTGCACTGCGCGTGATCGTCGTGCAGGTGGTGGCGCCCTTTGTCCGGCGCTGGACCGGCGCGCCGCGGGTGGACGACGAGTCCGAGTAAGCACCAGCCCCCTTACCCCCCCGGCAACCGGTGCCTACGCAACTCCAACCGGCCTGCAACCGAACCCGCCATCAGCACTCCCCGTTATGTCGTATCCTATAGGGTGAGTCGCCGGCCCGTGGCCGCAGACTGTGTAGGTTGGACAAGGAGGTCAACATGTCGTTGATGCGTTGGGATCCCTTCCGGGATATGGAATCGTTCCGTGAGCGTATGAACCGTCTGTTCGATGAGAGCTTGGCCCTCACCCGGAGTGAGGGCGGAGAGCGCGGCCGGATGCTGTTCGTCCCCGTCGACGTCGTCGAAGAGGGCGATAGCTATGTGATCAGTGCCGAGTTGCCCGGGGTCAAGCCCGAAGACATCGACATCTCGGTGACCGGCAACACGCTGACCATCAAGGGCGAGTCGCACGAGGAGCACGAGGAGGAGCGGGGCAACGTTCACTATCGCGAGCGGCGCTTTGGCACGTTCAGCCGCTCCGTCATGCTGCCCTCCGATGTGGACACGAGCAAGATCGACGCGACCTGCGACAACGGCATCCTGAGGATCACGGCCGCCCGCAGCGAGGAGGCCAAGCCCAAGCGGATCCAGGTCCAGAGCGGCGGCCAGCCCCAGGAGATCGAGGCCAGCGCCAGCGGCCAGTCGAAATCCAAGAACAAGTAGGCGCGTTGCTCTGGCGCGACCCGGTGCAGGTCCCCACCTAGAGGTCCGCTGACAGGAGGTGAGCGCGATGGCGAACCTGATCGGTGTCAAAGAACTGCGTGAGATGCTCGCGTCCGAGCCGCGGCCGACCGTGGTGGACGTGCGCGACGAGGCCGATTTCGTGGCCGGCCACATCCCGAGCGCGGTCCACATTCCCGGCGACGACGTCGCCGACCGCATTGGCGAGATCCCCCGGGGCCAGCCCGTGGTGACGTATTGAGGGTTCATGCACGCGGGCAGCTCGCGCAGCGAGCGAGCCGCCGCCCTGCTCCGTGAGAGCGGGTACGATGCACGGGCCCTCGAGGGCGGCTTTCCCGCCTGG
>JAAZBQ010000739.1 GCA_012513725.1 Chloroflexota bacterium | reverse complement strand
TGGCCAGGCCGACGTGGCCGGCAAAGGGCGCCGCACGCCCGGCGATGATCTGCTGTTCGGCGGGCTGACGGGTGCCGGTGCTGGTGATGGCCCGGGTCGAGCGCCCGATCCAGCATTGGTGCCCCTGGCAGAACTCGTTCCCGTCGCGGCCCCAGGGCATGTTGCGGAAATCGCTGCCGTCGTCGCGGACCACGTGGATGTCCGCGCCCTTGCCGCCCGGCGACACCGAGAATGAGCCGTCCACGGGACTGTGAAAGTAGCCGTGGTTCTGCTGGATGAGGATATCGTGCTTGGCCTCGGGGTCCTGCGACCGGGAGTACTGGGGGTGGATGTTGATCCAGTCGTTTCCCTGCAGGATGACCTGCACCCCGGGATTCGCCAGGTCGAAGACCATGAGCCCCCAGGGCAGATCATCCCGCTCGCCGTGCCGCAAAAAGCAGGAGAGGGCCAGGCTCTGGCCGTCCGAGCGTATGGTGGATAGAGGATAGATGACACTGGGCTGCAGATCGGTGCCCGCGAGCGGCGCGTCGATCACCAGCATGGTATCGCGCTCGGTGCCGTCCATCCGCACACGCTTGAGGGTCAGCCGGCCTCCACCGACCTGCGTCTCGTTCACGAAATAGTAGACCCAGCTGCCATCCGGCGTAACCGACGGCGCCGTGGCGCCCGTCTCGGTGGTCAGGGGCATCAGCTCACCAGACGCCAGGTCGCAAACCAGGTAACGGTGCTCGGGATCGTTCTGGTCGGAGCCGTGGGCGTGCGCCGAGCGGTGTACGAGGAGACGGCTCGAGTCGGGCGCGAACACCTGGGCTTCCATGTACAGGTGCGACGACGGAATGCTCTCGTCGGTGAGCTGAAAGACCTCCAATCCCTTGGGGCTGTCGGCGGTAAGCAGGTCGTTCCTCGGTATCACGGTGCCTCCTCATCCTGTTGCGATATGAACGGTTACCCGGCTCTAGGCGCTCTGGCCTCCGACCACGGGCGCGTGCCGATCGATCACGATGCCGGCCTCGTCGAGACCTTCGCCAATGGCGCGCAGGCAGTTGGCCCAGGCGCCATCATAGTGGCCGATGGTCAGTGCATCGGCGCCACATTGGGCCGAGATCAGGATGCCCTCCTTGACCAGCTCCGGCGTCGCCTGGGGGCGCGGCGAGATCGCCGATAACAAGTACATGTCCGGGCCGATGGCCCGCCGCACCGAGTGCAGGTAGGCGCGCTTCCACGCCATCTGGCCGGGATCCCCCCGCTGCTCGGAATAGTCGCTGGAGCGGACCGAGTCCACATAGCGGGACACCTGCCGCAGGTCCAGGCCCATCATCTCCGGGTAGCGGGCATAGTGGTTCAGCCGGACGTCGATCTCCGGCCGCGCGGCGTGTACGGCGCGGTAGATCTCGCGGTAGAACCCGGTAAGGGAGTCTACCCGGAACCGCAGGAACGCGTACAGTTCCGGGATGCCGGCCAGTAGCGCGGTGCTCGTGGTGCTGCTGGCCAGGAGGAGTCGCATCTCGAATGCGGCCTTGTGGGTGCGCCCGCTGACGCCGTCGGCGATCCAGCGGAGGCGGGAGACCATGGCGTCCCAGTCGATGCCCCGGCGCTCGGCGGCGGCCCGGCAGTGCTCGCAAAAGCAGCCGCCCAGCGTCACGCCCACGAGCCGCTGGAGTTCGGGGTTCTCGCCGCCCGCCCAGGGTTGCTGCCGGCCGGGGTGGAACCCCCGCACGCAGGTCTGGACGAAATCCAGGTCATAGTGCTGCGCCAGGTCGGTGTACAGGGCCACGCCGTAGGCGCGCACGTCGGGGTGGTTGAAGCAGATCTGCTGGTCGAAGGGCTGGCCATAGATGTCGCGCTGGATGACGTCGGGAAACTCGTCCCGGGCGCGCTCCTTGTCCAGCCAGGTATGCGAGAGCTCGGCGCCGACCGTCATCCCCCGAGCGCGGGAGCCATCAATCAGCGTTTGCAGCCAGTCCACGCCCTGGAGCTCCGGGTTGTCGGTGGCGCGCGGCTTGATGCGGCTCTCCGAGTAGGCCTCGGGGCGTGGCTTCCAGTAGGCGCGCGAGTCCTCCGTCCAGTACACCTTGCGTCGCGGGTTGTGGGGATAGTAGAAATCGGTGAGCGGGCGCTTTTCGTCGTGCATCAGCGCCACGAGATATGTCGAGTTCGTGCGGGTGTCCCGCTCGAGGACGTCGAGGATGTTCTCGAGCCCCTCGTCCAGGATGTCCCAGGCGTACAGGCTGGCTACGACCTCTCTCCAGTACATGGTTCCCTCCCCCTGGTCATGGCCACTGCGGCCCCCTACCGATCGCGGCGGCAGCCCTCGCGGATCCAGACCTGCATCGACGCCAGGCCGCGGTTCGCCCACGCATAGTACGGGATGGCCTTGATGGACACCGGTCGTGCCGCGGGAAGATCGGCAGTATATAGATCGCTTTCCCACGCCCCCTCGTCGACGCGGAGCGCCTCGCCGGTGAGCGTCACCACGCCGCCGAGGAGGTTCTGCTCGTACTCGGCAGTCAGGGTTGCGTCCTCTGGCAGGGCCATGGTGTTCAGCAAGGCGCCGTTATCGTGTTCCTCCAGGCAATAGACCACCGGACCGCGCTGCAGGGCCACTCGTCCGGCGTCGGCCGCCACCCGCGGATGCGCACGCACCCGCTCGATCGGCATCGGCAGCACAAGATCGACCAGGTTGTCGGTCTCCCACACCCGGTTCAGGCGCGCATAGCCTCTCTCCACCAGACCCTCCAGCGCGACCGGCTCGCCGTTCACGGCCAGCCGCGGCGTGCGGCACCATCCCGGAATCCGCAGGGCCAGCGTAAAGCG
>JAAZBQ010000103.1 GCA_012513725.1 Chloroflexota bacterium | reverse complement strand
GGATCCTCGCGCCCGACCACCACCTGCTGCCCGGTGGGCAGCGGGATCTCGATCCCGCTGGTGGCGATGACCAGCCGGGGCGCCTGGGCCGCCGCGGCCGGCGCGGGCTGTGGCTGGGCCTGGGGCGGGGGCTGCGGGGTAGGTTGGGGCCGCGCCTGAGGCGCTGCCGCAGCCGGGCCCGTGGCGCCCACCAGCGCGGCGCCGCAGAACTGGCAGAACGCGTCACCCGGCGTCACCTCGGCCCCGCAGGTGGGGCACTCGGTGAGCGGCTGAGGCTCGGCCGGCTGCGCTTCGGCGACTGTCGGGGCCTCCGGCTCGACCAGAGCCTCTGGCTCCGGCGGTGCCTCCGGCTCCGGCGAGACCTCGGCGGCCGTCGCGGCGGGAGGCGCCTCCTCCGACGGGACCGCGGGCTGGGCCTCCGCCGCCTCGGCCGGGGCTGCCGGCGGGGGTGGTGGTAGCGTGATCACCTCGTCATCCGCGGGAACCTCCCGCTCGGCGGTCGCTGGCTGCGGAGCACGAGCGGCCGGTGCCGCTGCAGCGGCTTCGGGCGCCGGCTGGCCCCGCTGCGCCCCGCAGGCGTAGCAGAACTCGTCATCGGGCCCCAGCGGCGCCCCGCAGAAGGCGCAGGCGTCGCCGGTCGCGGCCCCCGCGGCTCCCGCGGCCCCCGCGACCGGGGCAGGCGCCTCGGCCTCCGCCGGGATGTTGGCCTGGGCCTCGGGCTGGGGCGCCTCGAGGGGCGCGCCGCACTCGGAGCAGTACAACTCGCCGGGGGTGTTCAGCGCCCCACAATCGGGGCAGCGGCCGGCCGGCTCGGGGGCCGGCGGTGGCGGCGCCGCCTGAGGGGCAGCCTGGGGCGAGGGCTGCGGCGCAGGCGCCGCGGTCGGCGCCGCCTCGGGGGCCTCGCTCAGCGATGGCGCGGCCGGCGCTTCGCTGTCTGCGGCCGGCTTGAGACGGGTGCCGCACTGATCGCAAAAGACGGCGTCGTCGGTCGCCTCGTTCCCGCAGTTCGGGCACTTGATCATGGTTTGCTCCTTCTCTGCTCTGACCTATTCGGGCAGCTCGGGCAGTCGCTGGGTGAGTTTGCGCGTCTGGTAGCGCAGCTTTTTGGTGCCCATCGACGTCATCTGCCCACTCTGCTCAAGGTTCGACGCCTCTTCCTGCGCCGCCTCGGCCAGTTGCGGCTCGCCGAGCTCCAGCAGTCGCGTGGCCGCCGCGCGCAGCTTGCGGGTGGCGCCCGCCACGTCTCCCATGCGGGCCTCTTCCAGCGCCCGGGTCTGGAGCCGGTAGACGGTCACCTTTTCCACGATGTTCATCACCCGGGAGTCGTACCGATTGGCCTGGGCCGCATCCTGGGTATAGTCCAGGACGACGTCCTGGCGTACGCTGGTGCCGCTGGTCTGCTGCGCCGGGATCTCGCCGCGCACCTCGGCCTGGGCCACCCGGTAGCGCCCGGCCCGCCGCGGTGGGATCAGGAGCTCCACGAGGACGGCCTTGCCCTCGACGGCGTCTACATCGCCGAGGCTCACCTGCACGTCGTGCTCGCCCAGGGGCTGGTAGCCGAGGTTAGAGATCACCGGCGTCACCTGCCACACCTGTCGCGGGGTCACGTCGGAGACGAGGCGCAGGGTCATCGCCGCATCGCGGACCACGGCCTGCTGCGAACGCTCCACCGTCTGGGTAAAGAGGGGCACCACCTCGTCGGCCGACTCGATGAGGTCCGCATCGCCGCCGCTCAAGGAGCCCACCTGGTCCAAGAGCGACTCGTTCCACTCGTCGCCCAGCCCCAGCGCCTGGATCGCGATGTGGTGCTCGCCGGCCTCCTTGGCCAGCTTGAGGCATTGGGCCTCGTCGCCGTAGGTCTGGCCGTCGGTCAGCAGGATCAGTTGGTTCGCCCAGCCCTCGTTCCAGTGGCGGTACACCTCGCGCAGGCCCAGGCTCATGCCCCGGGACATCTGGGTGCCGCCGCCGGCCTGCAGGCGCCGGATCTGATCCTCAAGGTTGCGCTGCTTCGATAGCGTGTCGTTCCGGGCCACCACGCGGGCCGAGTCGTTAAAGATGGTCACCGACACCCGGTCATCCGGGTTCAGCCGGCCGACGGCCAGGCTCATGGCCTCCTTGAGGCGCTTGATCTTGTCGCCCTTCATCGAGCCGGAGCGGTCGAGCACAAAGCCCAGGTTCATGGGCATCCGCGTCCGCGAGATCACCTCGTTGGGCTTGGTTTCGATCAGCAAGTAGATGAGTTGCTGTGTGCTCGTCACCGGCACACTGGGTTTGTTTAGCGTGACGGTCAGGTTCAGCTCGTTCGCCATAGCGTCTCCTCTCCTCGTTACCCTCCGGACGCCGGTCGGGCCGCCTGCGGCGCCCCATCACGGCCGAGCGCCTGGACGATGATGACCGAGATGTTGTCTTCGCCGCCGGCAAGGTTCGCGTGGCGCACCAGGCGATCGCAGGCCCGCTGCGGATCGGACTCGGCCATCAACGCTTCCTCGATCCCCTCGTCTCGCACCATCTCCCAGAGCCCATCACTGCACAGGAGCAACCGATCCTCCGGCTCCAGGTCGTGGGCAAAGACGTCGACGTTCACCTCGGCCCGGTCGCCGATGGTGTTGTAGACCAGGTTACGCTGCGGGTGGCTGTACACCTGCGACGGCTGGATCTGGCCGGTATCCACCATCCGCTGGACGAGGGAGTGGTCCTTGGTGATGGTGCGCAGCCCCTCGGAGTTGAACAGGTACGTGCGGCTATCGCCGACGTTGGCGATGTAGGCGTGCTCGTCAACGACCAGGGCCAGGGTGATGGTGGTGGACATGTCGTTGCGGGCCTGCAAGCGGGCCTCGTACACCGTCCGATTCGCCTCGCCGACCGCATCCAAAAGCGCCTGGCGCACCTCGTCCTGGTCCGGCGTCTCGCCGCCGATCACGCGCTGCCAGATGCGCTCCCGTAGGACCTCCCACGTGGCCAGGGTAGCCATCTTGCTGGCCACCTCACCGGCATCCTGCCCGCCGAGGCCATCGGCCACGATGAACAGCCCCGTCTGCGGGCCCGTGGCCTGGGAAAAGGTCCAGCACTCGGCATAGTCCTCGTTGTGGTCGCGCTCGAGCCCGGCGTCGGTGGCCAAGCCCCAGCGTAGCGCGAGGCGCGGGCCGGCGCCGGCAGGCTCGGGACCGGATGCAGTAGTTTCCTGGGGCTCGTAGGCCACCAGGTACTCGCGGCCGGCCTCGGTCAGGCTGACGTCGTAAGCGTTCGGCGTGCGATGGGGGTGCTCGACGACGGTGGCCCACTGCGGGGTATCCAGGGCCGCGCCGCAATCGAGGCAGAAGCGGTCGCCCTTGGCATTGTCGTCGTATCCACAGGCCGCGCACCGCCCCCAGTCACGGGCGCGATACACGTTGCGCTCGGGGGAGGCCTCCACCACGTCGGCCACCTCAAAGCGCCCGCCGATCAGGTAACCCACGGGGAGGGGGCCCTCCGCCGGCGGCGCCTCGACGGGCTCCTCGGCGACCTCCCCGGCAGCCCCCTCGGCCTCCGCCTCGACCGTCACGGGCTCAGCATCCTCCGGCTCGCGGTCGGGCCGATCGAAGCGATCGGGCCGATCGCCTCGATCGGGCCGCTCCAGTTTGACCGTCGGGATCCCGAGGGATAGATCGGGCGGCTCCGGCGGGGTTTCGGCGGCGCCCTGCGCCTCCTCATGGAGATCAAACGGCTCGGGCCTCGGCAGGCTGGCGCCGCAGTTGGCGCAGTAGGTGGCCCCGCTGCGGTTCTCTTGCCCACAGGTCGGACATCTCATTGGCTCAGACTCCCTCGAGTGGGTCCTCACGGAGCACGAACGATAGGACGATCTGCCCCACGCGGATGCGATCGCCCGGCGCCAGCAGCCTCGGACGCCGCGGCGTGAGGCGCTCGCCATTCACATAGGTGCCGTTCGCGCTGCCCAGGTCGATGACGTGATGGCTCCCCCGGTGCGACGTGATGCGCGCGTGGTTGCGCGACACATACCCTTCCGGATCATAGTACCCTATATCCAGGTCCACGGGGAGGCTGCCCCCCCGGCGGCCGAGGAGCGCCACGTTGCGGCGCAGGGGATACTCCCAGCGGGCCGGCGCGGGCTCCACCAGCACCAGCACCCCGTAGGGCTCTCCCACCAGCCGCTGGCCGCAGCGCCCGCAAAAGCGCGCCCCAGGCCGGTTGCTGGCCCCGCAGTTCGGGCAGAAACGCTCGCCGGTCGGCCGGGCCAACCGGCGTGGCGTGGCGGGCGGCGGGGAGGGCGTGGCCGCTGCGGCAGGCGGGGCCTCCTCGACCGTGGCCCCAAAGGGTTCCGCCGCAGACGCCGCCTCCGGGGCAGGTTGTGGCGCCACGGAAGGGCGCTCGGCCGGCCGGTTCGGCGCCGCAGACGGCGTCCGCGACGCAGACGGCGTCTGCGTTGGCGTCGGCGACGCCGCCGGCGGCCGGCTGGCGGGCCGCGCCGGCCCTTCGCGGGCCTGCCGGTGGGCCGCCGCCCGCGCCTCGGCCCGGCGCCGCTCGCGCCACGACATGCACTCTAGGAGCGCCGCGCGCATCTCGTCCGCGCTGGCGTAGCGCTGCTCCCGGTCCGGCGCCATGGCCCGCTCGATCAAGGCCGCCGTGCGATCGCTCACCGCCGGGTTGTACTGCTGCACCGGCACCCGCTCCGACGGCACAAAGGCCGGCAGCGGCGGCACGTTGGCCAGCAGATGGTACATCGTGGCGCCCAGGCCGTATAGGTCGGCGCGGGGGTCGCTCTGCGCCTCGCCCCACTGCTCGGGGGCGGCATAGTTCTCCGACCCCATGCTCACGGTGTCCTTGCGCTGCCCCGCCTTGTACGTGCGGGCGATGCCAAAGTCGATCAGCTTGATGCTGCCATCGGCCGTGGCCATGATGTTGGACGGCTTGAGATCGCGAAAGATCACCGGCTGCGGCCGCGAATGCAGGTACGAGAGGACCTCGCACACCTGCACCGCCCAGTCGAGCACCTGGTTCTCCAGGAGCGGCGCGTTGGCGTTCTGCAGGCGCCGCTCGAGCGACTCCCCGTGGATGAACTCCATCACCAGGTACGACCGGCCATCCTCCTGAAAGTACGCCACCACCTTGGGCAGGTTCGGGTGGTCCAGCCGGACGAGGATGTTGGCCTCCTGCTCAAACAGGCTGCGGGCCTCCTCCAGCGTGCCGGTGGATTCCGAGTCGGAGCGCAGTTCCTTGAGCGCCCAGGTACGCCGGGAGCCGTCGGGCAGGACCTCCTCCACCTCGTATACGTAGGCCATGCCGCCGCCCGCCACCAGGCGCTTGACCCGATAGCGGTTCTTGAGCACGGTGCCGGGAGCCAGCGTTCTCGTATCCATGCGCGGTGTACCATCCCCAATGGTTCGCATGCGGGCGCGACCATGGGGCGCGCCGTACCCTTCAGATGAACTACGCTGGGAGGAGGGGTTGGGTTGCGCCAAGGGGGCGGGTAGCGGCACACCCGGTGGTTTGCCCGTCGACCTCATCATTGTACGCCTCTCGGCCCTTGGCTGGCAACAGGCGCCCACGCCAGCCGCGCGGACAGATGCGGACAAACGTGCCGGTTGATTCCGCAGTTCCGCTTTTTCCGGGGGATAGCCGGCAGGAACGTCCGCATCTGTCCGCGCTCCCCTTCCCTGAAGGTTCTTTCCTTCCAGGAAGGTTCCGGTAACCACTCCCCCTGCGACCAGATTCGCCAGTCAGCACTCCCAACGCGCAGACGCCAAAGACAACCGGCACGTCTGTCCGCGAGCGTCCGCGCCCTTTCGTCCGTCCACCACACTGCCCCTGCGGACAGATGCGGACAGTCCTGCCGGTTATCTGCCAGGGGAGCCAAAACTGCAGAACTAACCGGCACGTTTGTCCGCATCTGTCCGCAGGGGCTCGGCAGAGACGCCGGGACCTTCCCGGAAGGCAAGGCACCTTCCGGGAAGGGGGGCGCGAGGCCTCGGGTTGTGCCTGCGCCGCCGGCGTGCTATCCTTAGGTATCGATTCGGTGGATCTGGGGTTACGTGATGCTCACTTGGTGGGAAGGTGCGTTGCGGGTGCTGGGCGCCATGGTGATGGGCGCCATCATCGGCTGGGAGCGCGAGGCGCAGGGCAAGCCGGCCGGGTTCCGCACGCATATCATCGTCGCGCTGGGCGCCGCGCTCTTTGTGGTGTCCGGCGAGATGGCTGCCGAGGCGGCCGGAGAGCCGATCGACGCGGTGCGCGCCATGGCCGCCATCGCCCAAGGGGTCGGCTTTCTCGGCGCCGGCATCATCTACCAGACCCGGGGCGAGGTACGCTGGCTGACGACGGCCGCCTCCATCTGGGCGGCAGCCGCCGTGGGGCTCGCCCTGGGCCTGGGAATGTACGGCCTGGGCGCCGTGGGCTCGCTGGCGGTGGTGTTCACACTACACTGGCTCGACCTCTTTGAGCGGCGCCTGTTCGCCAGAGAGAAAAAGAAGAAAAAGAACGCTAAAAAAGCCGAAACGGACGAGGCACCGCCCCAGGAAGAGCCCGCCCCTCCGAACGCGCCGGAGGAGTGAGGTTCTACCACGGATGCCACGGATAGACAGATGAAGCGGACGGTGAACGGGCCAGAGAGTTGCCGTGCAGCACGGCGAGCAAGGCCTACCTCACCTCGCGGACCGGCCAGGAGCCCACATCCCCGATACGGCATCCTCTTCGATCCGTTCCATCCGTCTATCCGTGCCATCTGTGGTAGATGCGCCTTC
>JAAZBQ010000738.1 GCA_012513725.1 Chloroflexota bacterium | reverse complement strand
CGCTTTCTCAGCGAATTCGGCTTCCAGGCCATGCCGGACTGGAAGACGGTGCTCTCCTACACCGCACCGGAGGACCGCAGCATCCTCTCTCCCGTGATGCGCTCGCACAACAAGATGGCCGAGGGCACCGAGCGCCTGCTGCGCTTCCTCGCCGGGCGGTTGGGCCTGCCCAAGGACCTACGCGCCTTTGTGTACCTGACTCAGTTCAACCAGGCGGAGGCCATCAAGGTCGGGGTGGAGCACTGGAGGCGACGCAAGTTCATGACCTCCGGCGCCCTCTATTGGCAGCTGAACGATTGCTGGCCGGTGGCCTCCTGGTCGTGCCTCGACTACTATAAGCGGAAGAAAGGCCTTTACCACTATACCAAAGCCTTCTTTGCTCCAGTCTTGCCCCTCCTGGAGCACGAGGGAGATGTGATCGCCCTCTACGGGGTGAGCGATCGCCTAGACGATGCCGAGGGCACGGCGCACATCCGCGCCTATGCCCTGGACGGCACGCCGCGCGGCGAGGTCGAGTTCCCCGTCGTGCTGCCGGCCAACGAGGCCACCCTCCTGCGCACGGTGACGCTCGATGATCTGGGGATCGGCTACACCCCCCGGGTGATGCCCGTAGAGGGCAATGGCCAGAGCGTCCCACAGGAGTTCAACGGCGCGCTCCTCGACACGGTGCTGTACGTGGACCTGACGATAGGTGACATCGTGTACCGGAACCATCTCGTGTTCGACCGGTTCCGGGAGCTGCGTCTGCAACCGGCGACGATCCAGGTCACCCGCGAGGGCAACGACCTCACCCTCAGCACGGATGTGCCCGCCTTTGGCGTGTTCGTGGAGACGGAGCAGGACGTCGACCTGAGCGACAACTGCCTGAACCTGGAGCCGGGGCGCCCAGTGGCGATCCGCTGCTCGGGAGACCCCGGGGCGGTGGACGTGGTGCACCTGATCGACCTGGTCGCGGACATCTAGCCGCACCGGGCACGTCCTGGAGCGACCCAGCGATGCTGCGCGCCCCCCGATCTACATGTGGAAAGGAGATCGACATGGAAAGACTCACCGTATCCGACCTCTTTGCCCGGCGGAGCATCCGCCAGTACACGAACGAGCCGGTGACCGAGGAGCAGATCGAACGCCTGCTCCAGGCAGCCATGGCGGCCCCCTCGGCCAACAACCGCCGGCCGTGGCATTTCGTCGTGGCGACAGAGCGGGAGACGCTGGACGCACTGGCCGAGACCCACCCCTATGCCAGGATGCTGACCCAGGCGCCGCTATGCATCGTGCCCTGTGGCGATCCGGCCGCCAGCGAACACTACTGGGTGCAGGATCTGGCCGCCGCCACCGAGAACATCCTCCTGGCCGCCGTCGGCCTGGGTCTGGGGGCCGTCTGGTGCGGCGTGGAGCCCCGTGCGGAACGCATCGAGGCGGCGCGCGGCGTGCTGGGCATTCCGCCCGGGATCGTGCCCTTTTGCTACATCGCCATCGGCCACCCGGCCGAGGAGAAGGAGCCGCGGACCCAGTACGACGCAGCACGCGTGCATCGCGAAGGCTGGTAGGTAGCCCCCTAGTCGGGGGGGACTACCCTCGGTGGCCCGGTACCGGGCGGCAGACATCCCGCGATCAGGCGCGGAGCTCCGCACGAAGGCTGATGGCGGGGGCGTCGTGTGATTGCGAACCACGCCGCCCGTGTACCAGAGTGGCCGCGGACGATCTCGGGGACCGCTAGGG
>JAAZBQ010000737.1 GCA_012513725.1 Chloroflexota bacterium | reverse complement strand
GCACCGATCTGCAGCCCAGTGTCATCTATCCTCTATCCACCATACGCTCGGACGGCCAGAGCCTGGCCCTCTCCTGCTTTTTGCGGCACGGCGAGCGGGACGATCTTCCCTGGGGACTCATGGTCTTTGACCTGGCGAATCCCGGGGTGCAGGTCATCCTGCAGGGCAACGACTGGATCAACATCCACCCCCAGTACTCCCGGTCGCAGGATCCCGAGGCCAAGCACGATATCCTCATCCAGCAGAACCATGGCTACTTTCATAGTCCCGTGGACGGCTCGTTCTCGGTGTCGCCCGGCGGCAAGGGCGCGGACATCCACGTGGTCCGCGACGACGGCAGCGACTTTCGCAACATGCCCTGGGGCCGCGACGGCAACGAGTTCTGCCAGGGACACCAGTGCTGGATCGGGCGCTCGACCCGGGCCATCACCAGCACCGGCACCCGTCAGCCCGCCGAACAGCAGATCATCGCCGGGCGTGCGGCGCCCTTTGCCGGCCACGTCGGCCTGGCCACGCCCGGTGGCTGGCGCAACGACATGACCCGCGCGTTCCCCTCGCCCCACTTTTTCCACTTTGCCACCGACATTGCCGGGCGTCGGTTCATCTCCGACTGGCGCCAGGAGGGAGAGCAGGCCGTCTACATCGCCGAGTTCCCTGAGGACGAGGAGGCGCCGCTGGAGCGCTTTGTCAAGGTGTGCGACCCCAAGTCGTCGTGGAAGAAGGAGAGCCACGTGCACCCCTTCCTATCGCCCGACGGCAAGACGGGCTTTTTCAACTCGGACGAATCTGGGGTGTTGCAGGCGTACATGGTACGGGGCTGGTAGCCCAGCACTGCGTCCTATCCTCCGCAGGATGGCCGCGGCTTGCGCGCTCCGGCGGCTTTACGCCCCCTCTGCGGTATGGCACAATGCCGCAGAGGGGGCCGTTGGGGCTCGCGTGGTTAGGGGGCAACGATGCCCACCAGAGGAGGAATGCCGAGATGTTGGGTCTGTATGATCGGACGCCGCTCCGCCGCAAGGTGGACCTAGATGGCTGGTGGGATTTCGTCATCGACTCCGACGACCAGGGCGAGCAGGCTCGCTACTTTTCCGACTTTCCCTTTGACGAGTCGCGCCACACCACCGTGCCGGGGGTCTGGGAGACCCAGGCCGGCTATGAGGACTATCAGGGCGTGGCCTGGTACCGAAAAGAGTTCGAGGCGCCGTGGATGGGGCCCTGCCTGATCACTTTTGGGGCGGTGGCCTATATCGCCAAGGTGTGGCTGAACGGCGAGTACCTCGGCGAGCACGAGGGGGATTTCACCTCCTTTCGCTTCCTTGCCGAGCTCTCGGACGATGTGAACGAACTGGTAGTCCGCGTGGACAACCGCCACACCGACGAAAGCCTGCCCAAAGCCGTGGTGGACTGGTACCCCTATGGCGGCATCACGCGCTCGGTGGTGTGCGAGGAGATCGAGGACGCCTACATCGAGCGCATCCAGATCGTCGGCCACACGGACGGCCAGGTCGACGTGCGGGCCTATGTCCGCAACCATAGCGACGAGGATCTCGATCTCGATCTGACCCTCTCGGTCCTCGACGCCGAGCCCATCCGTCGCACGATCACCCTAGGCGCCGGCGTCCGCGTGGTGGAGGAACTCCGGGCCCAGATCCACGAGCCGGAACTGTGGTCGCCGCAGGACCCGGTACTGTACGAGGCGATCGTCACCCTGGGCGACGACCTGTACGTCGAGCGCTTTGGGCTGCGCGAGGTCCGCACGGAGGGACCCCAGATCCTCCTGAACGGCGAGCCGATCTGGCTGCGGGGCGTGAACCGCCACGAGGATCACCCCGACTGGGGGTTCGCCCTGCCCGAGCGCCTCATGCTCAAGGATATCGACATCATCCTGGCGCTCTCGTGCAACGCCGTGCGCGGCTCGCACTATCCGAACCACCCCACCTTCCTGGATCTCTGCGACGAGAACGGGCTCCTGTTCTTCGCCGAGGTGCCCGGATGGCAGTACAACGCCCACCAGCTCTCCCACTCGCCTACCAAGGACAAGCTGGGGAGCATGCTCGAGGAGATGGTCACCGAGCAGTTCAACCACCCCTCCATCATCGTCTGGAGCCTGCACAACGAGTGCGACACCGAGGTCTCCCG
>JAAZBQ010000736.1 GCA_012513725.1 Chloroflexota bacterium | reverse complement strand
GCGGTTTGCTCGCGCAGGAACTCGAGCCACCAGCGCACCCCGGGGCTCTCGGGGCTGCCATCGCCGCCGGGATCGGCGTTGGGCCCCTGAGGGGGCGGCGCCTGCAGCCAGGTGGAGGCCAGTAGGTAACCCTGCCCCCGGGCCCAGTGCTCGGCGCTCAGCGCCATCTGGTTCTCTTTCATGGCCTCGGTGTACTCGCCCACGTGGAGGTAGGCGTAGAGCCCCTCCGCCTTGGAGTACGGGCCCCAATAGCCTCCCTCGACGTTGTGGGGCGAGCCCTCGCTCTCGATGTAGGGCTTGCCCGGGACGGGGTCGTTGTGGTGGATGGCGAGGTCCGCCTCGGGGGGCGGCGCGCCGCGGTGGTTGGTGGCCATCATGCAATCGGCCCACTCCCGCTTGCCCGCCAGGAGCATCCGGCGGTTGTCGAACCCCGCCTCGCGCTGGGCCATCCCCTCGTTGTCCACGTCCACGAACGCGTTGCGATAGTCGTGCTCGCGGAGCCAGCGCACGGTGTTCGCCACGGCGGCCTCCGCCGTGGCCTGGGTCCAGTGCGGCCATTTGGCGCGAGAGTTCCCCCAGTACAGGCAGCCCACCAGCACGACGATGCCCCGGGCGTCGGCGGCCTCGATGATGCGCGCCATCCGCGCGGCGTGGGCGGGGGAGAGGGAGGCGTCCTCCAGATAGCCCTGGACGTCGCCAAAGCGCGACCCCTGCCAGTACACGCTGATGCAGTTCACGCCGTACGAGACGTACTCGTCCAGGTGGGCGACGAGGTCCGCGGTGGTGGCGTCGGAGATCAGGGCGTTGGAGCAGCGCAGCCCCTGGGCGAGGTAGGGCTGGCCGTTCAGCAGGGTGCGGTCGGCAGAGACGGCAAAGACGTGCCGGGTCATGGCAGGCTCCTCTCGGTTGCGGGTAGGCGCGATGGTACGCGGCCAACGCCGAGCCCGTCAAGCGCGACGGCAACAGGGCGCGGCGTTGGATCTCGTGACCTTCGTGATGGGGTCCCCCGTCAACACGAGCCTACCGCGGGGCAAAGATCGCCAGGCGCGAGGTGTGCCCCGCGTCGACGTCGAGGGAGCGCAGCCAGGGCACCCGGGCCACCGCGAGGGTGCAGGGCCCGTAGGTGCAGATGCGGATGGGCCTTTTGGCAGCCTCGGCGCGGAGGAGGCCCAGCACGTCGCGCAGGATCTGCCCGTGAAAGGGCGTGAACATGTAGAACGCTATGCCCTCGCCATAGCCGGCCCGGCGAACGTCAGAGTGCTCGAACCGCACTCCGCGCAACCCCAACTCGGCCGCGGTCTCCCGGGCGCGGGCCACATAAGTGGGCTGGAACTCGATCCCCTGCGCCGGCGTGCCCGTCAGGAGGTGGTAGAGCATCGCCACGTGCCCCAGGCCGGCGCCCAGGTCCACCAGGAGGTCGTTGGCTCCGGGCGCCAGCCGGTCGGCCATCTCCAGCACCACCGACGCCGGGGAGAACTCCAGGTGGACCATCCCCTTTTCCCGGCGGACGGCTTCCTCGACGGGCTTGTCCAGGGAAAAGAGGCCGCCGACGAGGATGTCGAGCGGCTCATAGTCCAGGTGCAGGTGCCCGGGCGAGTCGGGCTTGTACGCGGTGTAGCGGTTGCAGAGGGCGCGGAATGCGTGGGAGTCCAGACTGCGCTCGTGGATATCGGCCCGGACCTCCTCGACGAGGCGTTGCGTCGCCGCCTCGAGCCGGGCGCGCTGGTCGGCGATGCGTGCACGGAGATCCGACGCCACGTCCGCCGGGAGCGGCGCCTCGTCGAGGAGGTCGGCGAAGAAGGTGAGGAGGTGCAGCGTCTCTTCCCGCTCGCCGAGGTTCGCGGGGAGGTCCAGCGCCACGTCGGAGGCGATGGCGTCGATGTCTGCTCCGATCTCGTCGATCCTCACCGCGCGCACCTCCCGCTACGAATCGCCGCCGTCGCCCTGGCGCCCCACGCCGCGCGGGCGATGCCCCACTCCCCTCGCCCCTAACGGGCGCTGGATCCCTTCAGGATCGCCGATACGGGCACCCAGCCGATGTACGCCGGCTGGCTCCAGCCCGGCGGCGTTGCCCCTTCGTAGGCGTCCCCCACCATGGCGAGCGCCCAGGTCACGGCGCCCCGCGCCTCGTCAGGCGATCGGTTCATAGATGCTCACGGCATAGTCGTCGTCGATGGGTTGCCGGGTGTCGTACACCTCGAACGTCGGGCCCTCCCGGTGCGTGGCTCCGCTCTCGCGCATCCAGGCCATGATCCGCTCATAGCCCTGGCCGACGGCGTGCATCCCGCCCCGATGGGCCAGGCGCACATAACGTCCCGCCGGGATGGTCAGGGCGTCCAGCCCATCGGGCGCGCCGGCGCCAGCCGGCACCTGGACGCCCACGAGGTACCCAGGCTGGCCGGTACCCGGTGTTCTGTGCCAGGCGCCGTACAGGACGTGGGGCTCGACGAGTTCTGTGACGGCCGAGATCCTGGCGCAGAGGGCGAACCAGGCGTTCATGATGAGGTACGGCTTGGCGTCTGCCTCGGAGCACTCGACGCCGACGAGGTGGATGTCCTGGGTGACGACGATCTCGGGGTTCATGGCCCTCCTTCCGCGCGCGCCGGATGCCTCTGGCAACGTGCCACATT
>JAAZBQ010000735.1 GCA_012513725.1 Chloroflexota bacterium | reverse complement strand
CGCTGATCATCTGCCCCACGGTGTTCGGCAACGACGTCCGCGCCCGCCTTCTGGAGCGCCTCGTGTCGCTGGCGCCGGGGAACATGGGGCGCGCCTATCTGGGCAACTCGGGCACCGAGGCCGTCGAGGCGGCGCTCAAGTTCGCCCGGCTCTCCACCGGCCGCCCGGGGATCGTGGCCGCCAAGGGATCGTTTCACGGCCGCAGCATGGGGGCCCTGTCCGCCACCTGGGAGCCCAAGTATCGACAGCCCTACGAGCCGCTGGTGCCCGGCTTTCAGCACGTGCCCTACAATGACTTGGCCGCCATGGACGAGGCGATCGGCGAGGATACCGCCGGCGTCATCCTGGAGGTGGTGCAGGGTGAGGGGGGCGTGAACATTGGCGATGGCGCGTACCTCTGCGCCGTACAGGACCTCTGCCGCGAGCGTGGCGCGCTGCTGATCGTCGATGAGGTGCAGACGGGGTTCGGCCGAACGGGCCGGATGTTCGCCTGTGAGCACCACGGCCTCGAGCCGGACCTCATGCCGGTGGCCAAGTCGATCGCCGGCGGCGTGCCGATGGGCGCCTGCCTCATCGGGCCACGGGTCGAGAACCTCCAGCCCGGCCTCCACGGCACGACGTTTGGGGGCAACCCCCTGGCCTGCGCCGCCGCCCTAGCGACGCTCGACGTGCTGGAGGCAGAGGATCTCCCCGCAGAGGCGGAGCGCAAAGGACGGTGGGTCATCGAGCGGCTGCGGGCCATCGACTCGCGCCTGATCCGCGAGGTGCGGGGGCTGGGGCTGATGATCGGCATCGACCTGCGCAAGCGCGTGACGCCCTACCTCAAGGCCCTGGCCGATGAGGGGGTCATGGCCCTCCCTGCCGGGAGCACCGTCCTCCGCCTGCTGCCGCCGTTGGTCATCTCGGACGAGGATCTGGCGACAGTGTGCGACGCCGTCGAGCGCGTGCTCACCGCATGACCACAGGAAAGAAGACCACGGATTCCACGGAAAGGCGGATGGAACGGATGACGGGAAGGGTCACGCCACAGCAGCTGCGGTGGAGCGCGCGGTGACAGACGATGAGCGGGTGACGGACGGGGAGGCGGTGGCGCTCCTTGAGGAGATGGTGGGGATACCCAGCCTCTCGGGCCAGGAGGGTGTCCTGGCCGCGCAGATCGCCCGGGCGATGGGTGACCTTGGGTTTGGTGCCGAGGTGGACGGCGCCGGGAACGCCGTGGGCCACATCGGTGACGGCCCCCGGCACATCGCCCTGGTGGGCCATATGGACACCGTCCCTGGCGAGGTGCCCGTCCGCCGCGAGGGCGATCTCCTCTACGGCCGGGGAGCGGTGGACGCCAAGGGCCCCCTGGCCGCGTTCATCGTGGCCGCCGCCCGCGCCGGCAGGGTCGCCGACCTCCGCATTAGTGTCGTGGGCGCGGTCGAGGAGGAGGCCGCCACCTCCAAGGGCGCCCGCCATGTCTCCGGACGGATGCGGCCCGACTATGCCGTCATCGGCGAGCCCAGCGGCTGGTCGCGGGTGACGATCGGGTACAAGGGCCGGCTGCTGATCGACTATGCCCTCACGCAACCGGCCGCCCACTCTGCCGGCGAGGCGCGGGGCGCCCCCGAGGAAGCCCTGGCTTTCTGGCAGCGGGTCGCGGACTGGGCCGAAGAGGCGAACCGCGACATCGAGGGGCGTTTTGCCACCGTGGACCCCTCGCTCCGCGCCATCCGCTCATCGTCCGACGGCCTCGCCGAGCGGGTGGAGATGACCATCGGCCTACGCCTGCCCCTGGGCCTGGACGTCGATGGCCTCCTCGCCCAGATAGAGGCCTGGCGCGGCGAGGCCGAGGTCACTACCCGCGGCCGGGAGGCCGCCTACCGAGCGGAAAAGCGCACACCCCTGGCTGCCGCGTTCCTGGCAGCGATCCGCGCCGAGGGCGAGAGGCCGGCGTTCGTCACCAAGACGGGCACGTCGGACATGAACGTCCTGGGCCCCCTGTGGGGCTGCCCGATGGTGGCCTATGGCCCGGGCGATTCGTCGTTGGACCACACGCCCGACGAGCACATCGACCTCGGGGAGTATCTGCGGAGCATCCGGGTGCTGGAGGGGGTGTTGGGGCGGCTTGGCGAGCGCCCCTAGATCGTGTTGCGGACGATCACCAGTCGTGGTATGCTTCGTGTGCAGATTTTCAGAGGCTTCACGAATTCGGCGATGGGAGGCGGCTATGGACACTGCGGTTCAGGTGAGGGAGCGGGGAACGCTGACGCTGCCGGCCGAACTGCGCGCCAAGCACAACATCAAGCCGGGCGATACGTACTACCTCGTGGATCTGGACGGCATCCTCGTGCTTACCCCCATGACGGCACTGGTCCCCGAACTGGCACGAGAGATCGAGCGCCTGCGCCAGGAAGCCGGTGTGACCACTGAGGAGTTGCTGAGCGGGTTGCGCGAGCAGCGCGCCCGCTACCACACCGAGCGGCACGGTGACGAACCATCTATCCGGTAGACCCAGGGTCTTTGTCGACGCCGATGTCTTGCTGGCCGCCTGTGCGTCACCGAGCGAGCACGGCGCCAGCCTCGTCGTCCTGCGACTGGCCGAGATCACGCTCATCGAGGCGTTCACCTGCCAGCAGGTCATCGTCGAAGCACGCCGCAACCTGGCCGAGAAGCTGCCCCAGGCAGAGCCGCTGTTCGGGACCATCGTGAGTCGCTGCCTGAAGATCGTGCCCGACCCCAGCGACGAGCAGGTCGCCCGGTATGCGGGCTGCGCCCACGAGGAGGACCTCCCGATCCTCGTGGCGGCGGCACGCGAGGGCTGCCGTTGGCTGGTGAGCCATAACGTCCGGCACTTTCGCCCGGGCTGCGCAGGCGTCGAGGTGCTCCGGCCCGGCGCGTTCATCCTCGCCGTCCGCGACGTGCTATCCCGCCTGGGTGCCGAACGTAGGGAGTAGCGCCTCGGCGGATGCATGGTCGCCGGCGGATACTCTGGTGCCTGCCCTTGACCCTCCGCTACGGGAGCACGATCGCCTCAGCAGGCATCGTGGATGTCCAGCCCCGGGAGACGCTGGGGCAGGGGGCATCCGCCGTAATGCCCTCCATGTGATTGTGATATGAGTGTGGCGCCCTTGACCGTCGGCACACCCGACATATACTGAGTACAATCACGTACACAAGATTGTCCATTAGTGTGGACGATCTGCCAGATGGCGGAGGACACATGCCGCGCACTGTCACTGCATCGGAGGCCAAGAGCGCCTTTGGCGCCCTGGCAGATTGGGCAGTGGAGACCAAGGACGACATCGTCATCGAGAGCCACGGCAAACCCAAGGTGGTAATCGTGGCCTATGAGGAGTACAAGCGTCTTGCGGCGCTCCGGGAACAAGCCCTCCGCGAGGAGGCGCTAGCCGAGCTAGAGGCCATCCGCGAGAGCGTCCAGTCGCGCCTGCGCGACATCACCGAGGAGGAGGCCGAGAAGACTGCCGACCGGATGACGCGCAGAGCCGTGCAGCGTCTGATCGCCGAGGGCAAGGTACGTTACGACACCAAGGGCTAGTCCATGCGCGCACTCCTGGACGCGAACCTCCTGATCACGTACCTCCTGAACCCTAACTCGGAGAGTGCCGCTGTCCGCATCGTGCGTGCGGGGGTCACCGGCGCCTACCGCATACTCGTCCCGGAGAGCCTTCTCCTCGAACTGCAGAACGCAGCCAGTGGGCGCCCCTATCTGGCGGAGCGCAGCGCGTCAGAGGCACTGGAGCGCCTGCTCCAAGTACTCCGTCGGATCGGCGAGGTCCTCCCAAGCCTGGACGTGTCTGTTCCAGCGGTAGCGCGCGATCCCAAAGACGACTATCTCCTAGCCTACGCCGTCGCGTTCGGGGCCGATGTGCTGGTCACCGGCGACCGCGACCTGCTCGTCCTCGGCGAGGCGGCTGGCGTCCTCATCCTGTCGCCAGCACGCTTTCTCGAGGCACTGCAGGAGGCGGGGCGCCTATAGTGCGAGGGCCGGGTCTACAGAGACCCGGCCCTCTTGTTGATATCGCCTTCCTCAGCCCTGCATCGGCGGCTTTTGGGCCGCCCCTTCGGGCACCATGGTCAACAGCCGCTCGGCCAGCGGCGCAAACTCTTCCGCCGCGTACTCTTCCAGTCGCCCCTGATCGCTCAACACGGCGATCTCGGGATCGATCGGCAGCCGACCCAGGAACGGGACGCCCATGGCCTGCGCCACCTCTGCCGCCTGGCTGGGGCCAAAGATCTCCGTCACCTCCCCACAGCCCGGGCAGCGGAAGAAGGACATATTCTCGATCAGCCCCAACACGGGGATGTTGAGCTGCTCGGCCATCGAGGCCGCCTTGCGCACGACCATGCCGGCCAGCCCCTGCGGCGTGGTGACCATCACGATGCCGTTCAGGGGCAGAGCCTGCATCACGGTCAGCGATGCGTCGGAGGTTCCGGGCGGCAGGTCGACGATCAAATAGTCCAGATCGCCCCACACCACATCGCCCCAGAACTGCTTGATCGCCCCGCTGATCAGGGGACCCCGCCAGATCACGGCCTGGTTGGGGTTCTCCAGCAGGAGGTTGATCGAGATCACCTTGATGCCCGACGCCGACTCGGCGGGCAGGATGCCCAAGGGGCTCCCCATGAGGCGTGGTACCTCCTGCAGGAGCAGCTTGGGGATCGAGGGGCCGGTGATGTCGGCATCCAGCACGCCGACGGAGTGCCCCTGCCGCCGGAGCGCCACGGCCAGGAGCGCCGACACCGACGACTTGCCCACGCCGCCCTTGCCGCTCACCACCGCGATGATGTGGCGTACCCGGTTGTAGCCCGACGCCGAGCCGCCCTCCTGGGTTGGCTTGCCAAAGGCGCGCTCCTTTTCCTCTGCCGTCATCTCTCGCAGCTGGATGGTCACGTCCTCGACGCCATCGACCGCCATCGCCGCGCGGCGGGCGTCGTCCTGGATGCGATCCTTCATCGGACAGCCCATGGTGGTAAGAGCCAGGGTGAACGTGACCTGATCATCCTCGACCGATAGGTCCTGTACCATACCCATATCCACGATGCTACGATTGAGTTCAGGGTCCATGACGCCCTCCAGCGCCTTGCGGACCCGTGCTTCTCTGCTATCTACCACGATGTTCTCCTCTCCGGCGGCTGCCGATTCTTGCGAATGCCGCTCGAGATTATACCCCGTTGATGGATGAACGACGAATGCAGCCTGCGCGCCGCGACGCAATCAGAGGCCAAGATCGGGGCGCCCAGATCCGATCGGCAAACAGCCTCGAGTACCTATTGACACACCGATCTATTCGCATTATACTAATAGTGCTTCACAAATAGAAGTCGTCGATCGGGAGGTTGAATGCGCGGACGGCATGGCGGCAGGGGCAGAGGAGGTCCAGGGGGCGGCGGACGGCCAAGGCGGATCCAGCGCTTTCTGGAGCCGGCAGTGTTGCTGGCCCTGCACTGCACCCCGTCGCACGGTTACGGCCTTCTCGAGGACATCCGCGCCCTCGGTCTGGAGAGCTACCCTACGGATATCAGCGCCATCTACCGCGTGCTGAACGACCTGGAGGGAGCGGGGATGCTCGTCTCCAGCCAGGACTCGGCCCAGAGCGCCGGGCCTCCCCGCCGGGTGTATGCCCTTACGGAGGCGGGAGACCAATACCTTCGCGCTTGGGTAGAGGATCTCCAGGAGACCGTGGCCCTGCTCCATCGATTCATCGACGCCTACGAGGCGCACCAGAGGACCCACGACGCCGCGGGCGACGGCCGGAGCGGCGGCAGGGACGGCTCGAGCGCCGGAGACATGCAGTAGTAATCGCAAAGGAGGAATGCACATGGCAGGCTTGTTCGGAAGAGGTGGTGGGCGAGGCGCCGGGGCCGGAGGTGGGCGGGGTGGCCGCATGGGCGGTCCGGCTGCCGCAGGGCCCGACGGTGCATGCGTGTGCCCCAGTTGCGGGCATCGCATGGCACACCAGCGCGGCGTCCCCTGCACCCAGATGACGTGCCCCAAGTGCGGCGCGCGGATGATTAGGGAGTAGCGTTTTCGTTCCCGCCTATCCGGCCCATCGAGCGCCGGGAACACGTAACAGGAGATATGGTCCCATGCAAGTCATCGTGAGCAGCACCGGCGACAGCCTAGATGCCCAGGTCAGCCCCATCTTTGGGCGCTGTATGGTCTTCTTGCTCGTCAATACGGACACCATGGACGCACGAGCGATCCCGAATCCGGCCGTTTCGGCGCCGGGCGGCGCGGGCGTCCAGGCAGCGCAGCTGGTGGTGCGCGAGGGGGCAGAGGCCGTCATCAGCGGAAACCTAGGGCCCAACGCCATGGGCGTCATTGCCGCGGCCGGCATCCCCTTCTACAGCGCGCCCGCCGGCACGGTCCGCGAGGCGGTCGAGGCGTTCAACGCCGGCAGCCTGCAGCCCGAGAATCAGGCCACCGTCCCCTCCGACTATGGCAAGGGCGGTACGGGAGCCGGGGGCGGCACCGGTCGCGGTATGGGCCGAGGTATGGGCAGGGGCATGGGCCGCGGACGGATGTAGCACCATGTGGGGTTCGCCCCACCACGCGTCGTTAGCCACAAGAAGAGTAGAGATAGGACAACGTACCATGACACCACTACCCGAGATCGTCTGCAAAGCGTGGGAGTCTCGCCAGGGTCCCATCGTTCTGTCCACTGTCAGCCCCGAGGGCGTACCGAACGCTATCTACGCCAGCTGCGTCCAGCGGCTGGATGGGGCGTTCGTCGTCGCGGACAACTTTTTCGACAAGACCCGAGCCAACATCCTGAGCGGCTGCAAGGGATCGCTCTTGTTCATCACCGAGGAGCGCAAGTCGTACCAGGTCAAAGGTACTTTTGAGTACGTGACCGAGGGACCGGTGTACGACGAGATGAAGAGCTCGCTCCGCGAGGGCCTGCCAGGACACGCGGCCGCCGTGCTCCACGTCGACGAGGCATATAGCGGCGCGCAACGCCTCGAGTGAGAGGCAGCCGCCGAATGAGTGATTCCGCAAAGGGAGGAGGTGAGCGAAATGCCGGGTTTTGACGGCCGTGGACCCTCGGGAGGGGGTCCACTCACCGGCGGAGGGCGCGGATTCTGCGCCGTGGTCCTGCCGGACGGAACGGAGACTGCGCCATACGGTTACGCTGGCGTCGGCGGGGTGCCCGTTGCCGGCGGCGTCGTGCCGAGGGGAGTGGCGCGGCCACTCGGAAGCGGCAGGAGGCGCCGGGGCCGAGGTCGCATGGGCAGGAGATGGTAAGCCGTTTGGTAAGCAATAAGGAGCAACCAACATGCCAAGAGGAGATCGTACGGGACCCTGGGGCGCCGGACCGATGACCGGCCGGGGCGCAGGCTACTGCGCCGGATACGGAGCACCGGGGTACATGAACCCCGTCGGAGGACGCGGCTACGGCCTGGGGTTCGGTCGCGGCTGGGGCGGACGCTTTGGCGGCGGCGGCTGGGGCTATCGCCACCAGTTCTATGCCACCGGCCTGCCCGGCTGGGCGCGCGCCGGATATGCGCCGGCCTACGGCCCTGCCCCCGCAGCCCCGACCGAGACGCAAGAGGCTACCTTCCTCGAGAACCAAGTCTCGTTGCTGCGCGAGGAACTGGAAGCGCTGGAGCAACGCCTGGCCGAACTCCGCCAGGGTGGCGCACCCGAGGAGAGTCACGGCGGGTGAGAGAGTGCTGCCCTTCCACCCGCCCGTGACCCGGGCCGGCGGGGCGGGCGCCGCGGCGCCCGCCCCGCTCGGATATCCCCATGGTACCCCTCGCGCCGCCCCACGACAAGTCGACGGCGCGCGAGCGTGACCACTGGACGCCGATCGGAGGTTGTCATGTCGCCACAACGGATCGCCCGCATGCGCATCGAGGCCGAACGCTGCACGGGTTGCGGGGAATGCGTGCCCGCCTGCCCGGAAGAGGCCATCTCCCTGCGCGACGGCATCGCCTGCATCGCCGAGGACCTCTGCCGCGGTTGCGAGGCCTGTGTGCCCGCATGCCCGCAAGGAGCCATCGTCGCGGTGCGTCAGGGCGAGACCCTGCCTGCCCCTGCGACAGTGACCCTGACGCGTCCTCAAGTGGAGATCGTACCTACCCGGGAAAGCCCCTTGGCACGCGTGGCCGCCAGAGCGCTGCCCGCAGTGGGCACGGCCCTCGCAGTGATCGGCCGAGACGTCATCCTCCGCGCCGCGGAGATGCTCATCGACCGCTGGACCGGCGAGCCGGACAGCTCTTCGTTATCCTCCCCTCGCTCAGCCGCGTCGCCCCCTGCCAGCGAGCACGGCGGCCGGCACCGCTACCGCGGCGGGCGTGCCTGAACCATCCACCCCGAGCGCCGGCGCGGCTCCCCGTACCGCGGCCGCGTCCCCACCCACACGCCTCCAGGAACCGGGCCATCGGCTTGCGATGCCCTGAACGGAGCGGTATACTGCCCGCCGTCAGCATGCCGTGCTCCCAGGTGCTCGCCGTTGTCAGGCTCCACAGGAGGCTCCGCCGTGTCCCACAAGATTCGCGTCGCCAGCATCTCCATGGCCCAGGAGGTGCGCAAGCCCCGGACCTCCGATGACAATCTGCGTTATGTTGAGGAGGTGGTCGAGGAACTGGCCCCGATTCGGCCGGACCTCGTCGCCCTGCCCGAGATATTCCCCACCGCCGCGCTGGACGGAGACGCTCAGCGGGGCCCCCAGACCGCCGACCTGATCCAGGAGTTGGCCCGCAAGCACCGGGCGTTCATGGTGGGCTCGCTGTACCTAGAGCGCGACGGCCGCCGCTACAACACCGCCCTGGTCGTCGACCGGGAGGGCATGATCGTCGGCCGCTACGACAAGGTGCATCCCACCGAAGGGGAGATCGCCGGCGGCATCTCGCCCGGGGTCCATGGGCAGCACCCGGTACAGACCGAGATCGGTGCCATCGGCATGGAGGTCTGCTTTGACGCCAACTGGCCCCGCGACTGGGAGGAGCAGGCCGCCGACGGCGCGCAGCTCATCGTGTTCCCCTCGGCCTTTCCGGCGGGGCGCCTGATCGAGTCGCTGGCCCTCACCTATGGGGTGTTCGTTGTGCCCTCGGTATGGTCGCTCCACTCGGGCATCATCGACAACACCGGCCGCTGGGTGGCCAAGACTGACCGCTTTTCCCGGTGGGCCGCCGCCGAGATCGACCTCGAACGCACCGTCTTCCACTGGGACCAGCAGGGTCAGCGGATCAAGGACATCATCCGCAAGTATGGCTCCCGCATCTACGTAGAGACCTACGGGCCCGAGGCGCTGTTCGTCCTCGAACCGGCGGACGCCGATCTGGCGATCGACGACATCATCGCCGAGTACGACCTCGTCACGTACCGGGACTATATTGCCCGGGCCACCGCCGCCCAGGACGTTGCCCGGGAGGAGGGCGCATGAGCGGCGATCCCCACCCCTCTATAGGAGGCGACACCGCGATGCCCGTTCGGGTCGGACTCGTCGGCTGCGGCGGGTTCATGCGCCACATGCACCTGCCCCACCTCCTGGAGAGCGAGGTGTTCCAGGTGGCGGCCACCTGCGACGTGGACCTCTCCGCTGCGGACGCGATGTGCGCCACGGCCGGCGCGCGTTACGCCACCGATGATCCCGCCCGCCTGCTGGCCGATCAGGAGATCGACGCGGTGATCATCGCCACCCGCCACGACTCCCACGCCGCGCTCAGCGCCGCGGCGGCCCGGGCGGGCAAGCACGTGCTGTGCGAAAAGCCCATGGGCCTGAACGCCAGGGAGTGCCACGAGGTGGCCGAGGCCGTCCGCCGGGCCGGCGTCCACTATACCGTGGGCTATAACCGGGGGATGGCGCCCCTCGTCGTGCGGGCGCGTGACATCCTGGCCGATCGTCCGGAGAAGCGGCTGATCTACCACCGCATCCAGGCGCCGTTCCCCGCCAGCCACTGGACCCACATCGCCGAGGTCGGCGGCGGGCGCTTTGTCGGCGAGGGCTGCCACATATTCGACCTCCTGTGCGAGCTGGTGCCCGCGCCGCCGAGCAGCGTGTATGCCTCCGGCGGGACCTTTCTGCCGCCGGACCAGGTCACGATTCCCGACAGCGGCATCGTGGCCCTGACCTTTGCCGATGGGTCGATAGGGACGACTCTGATCGCCTCGGACGGGTGCGGCCGCTTTCCCAAAGAGTCCACCGAGATCTATTGCGCGGCCCGGGCCATCCTGATCCACGACTTTAGCAGCCTGACCTATCGTGACGTCGACGGAGCGGGGGATGAGACCATCACCCTCCCCGCCCAGGACAAGGGACACGGCCGAGAGTTGGCCCTCTTTGGCGAGGCCATCCGGGACGGCGGCCCCGCGCCGAACGGCCCCTCCCACGCGCTCCGCGCCGCACTCATCTCGTTCAAGGTGCTGGAATCCATTGCCACGGGACAGCCCGTGCCCATCGACCCATCCGAGTATACCATCGAGGAGAACGTGCCATGAGCGACACCCTGCGCATCGGGATCATCGGTTTCGACACCTCTCACGTACCCGCCTTTACCCGGCTCGTGAACGACCCGAACGACCCGTTCCACGTCCCCGGCGGGCGCGTCGTCGCCGGGCACCCCTCCTTCTCGCCGGACCTGGAGGCCAGCCGCAGCCGGGTCAAGGGGTTCATCGCCGACGTAGCCGAGCCCTATGGCGTGGAGATGGTGGACTCGGTGGAAGCGCTGGTGGACCGGGTCGACGCGGTGCTCCTGGAGAGCGTCGACGGCCGGCGGCACCTGGCCGAGATCCGCCCCGTCCTCGCGGCCCGCAAGCCGGTGTACGTGGACAAGCCCCTCGCGGCGTCGTACGCCGAGGCCGCCGAGATCGCCCGGCTGGCGGCTGAGCACGGATGCCCGATCTTTTCCTCCTCCTCACTGCGGTTTGACGCCAATGTCAGCGCGGTCAAAGAGGACCCCGAGCTGGGCACGATCATGACCTGCGACGCGTTCAGCCCCGCCCGGCTGGACCCCACGAACCCGGGCCTGTTCTGGTACGGCATCCACGGTGTGGAGATCCTCTACACGTTCATGGGCACGGGCTGCAAGAGCGTGCGCGTACACGCCAGCGACGACTATGACGTGGTGATCGGCCGCTGGCCAGGGGGCCGCCTGGCCACCATGCGCGGGCTGCGGACCGGCAACCTGGGCTATGGCGCCACGGTGTTCGCCGAGAACAAGGTGGCCCAGGTGCAGTACTCCAAGGAGGTGCCCATTTATGCGCAGCTCCTCCAGGAGATCATGCCCTTCTTCCAGGGCGGGCCGGCGCCGGTGCCGATGGACGAGACGCTGGAACTGATGGCCTTTATCCAGGCCGCCATCGTCAGCGAGCAGGAGGACCGCGAGGTGGCCCTCGGCGAGGTGCGTGGCGAGTAGAACGGCCGCCGCCAAGCGGGCCGGCTGCAGGATGCCAGGGCGAGTGCGGTACGCGCCCAGCATCCTGCGTGGTTTTACGCAGGATCGACGGATTGGCCGCGCCACGGGGCGATAATGCCAAGGTGGATCGTGTTCCTCGCTCACGCCAGGAGCAGGAACCCGGTGGGGCTCTCGAGACGGGAAGGATGGCGCGCATGATGCCTGCTGGCAGCATACCGACCACCGGCGTGGTGCTGGTGGTGACTCCGCCCGACCCGACGGCGGACGATATCGGTGCACGGCTCGGTCAACACGGGCGTGCAGTCTCTGTGGTCGAGTCGGCAACGGAAGCCATGCGCCGCGTGGCGACCGAGCCTTGCGTCGGAGCCATCGTCTCCGACGCCCTGAAGGAACCCCCCGCAGTGGAGTGCATTGGCGCGCTGCGCATCCTGGCGCCCGACCTGCCCGTGATCCTCCTCACTCGCTCCGGTGACGCCGATTCGATCGTCGAGGCCCTCCACGCCGGGGCCGATGCGTACGTCGCCGATGGCGCCTGTGCCGATGTGGCCCGGGTG
>JAAZBQ010000102.1 GCA_012513725.1 Chloroflexota bacterium | reverse complement strand
GGCCTGCGGTCGTACAAGGGGCCGCTTTGACAAGACGCCTCCCCGTCCCCATAATGGGCCGGCTCACCGACCCCGTCGTCATCCCACCACCGGAGCACCGATGACACCGTCCAGATGCCTTTTCACCGTGCTATGCGGCACGCTTGCCCTCGCCCTCACCCTGACGCTCGGCGGGTGTCGGGTGCCGGCGCCTACGCCTTTGCCTACCCCGGATTATACCGCCCAGGAGACCCAGGTGGCCGTCAAACTGGCCGCCACCCTGACGGCCAAGGCGCCGCCTACCCTTACCCCTACGCCCACCCTGCCGCGACCCACCAATACGCCTTCGCCCACGCCCACGGCGACGCCTACGCCTGCGCCGACGCAACCCATCGTGGGGACGGAGCTGGCCTATGTGCGGGTCCTGCCGGATGATTCGACGAACATCGTTCGCAGCGACGAGACCCAGCAGAACGAGCAGCTCCTCACCCATTTCGTCGAGACGGAGAACATGTGCGACGTCGCCTGGGCTCCCGGAGGCGGTTCGCTGGTCTTTGTCAGCGCCCATGACTTTGTGCACAGTCGCAACAACGAGCGGAACGTCTTTACCATGCGCGCGGACGGCACGGGGCTGCGCATGGTGACGGGCGACCATGTGGATCCCCAGTCCGCCGCCGGCCCCTATGTGGTGCTGAGCGGGGTCGTTTCAGGCTGCGACGGCCCGGCGCTGATCTCGGCGCAGGGCGTGCCGGCGCCCGTCACCACCGACGCCGCCGGGGCGTTCGAACTGGTCGGCGTGCCCGTCACCGCCCGTTGGGCACGGGCCATATGCCCGGGCGGCGCGTACGTACTCCAGGGGGATACCGACCTCGCCCTCCTCGAAGGGGAGAACGACCCGATCGCCATCACCGTGGAGGCCCAGGGCCAGGGGTGGACCCAGGCGGCTCTGGCTCCCGATGGCCATACCATCGCCGGGCTGACCTACCGCTGGGTGCTCGATGCGGAAGGCAACCAGGAGCACTCGAGCATCGCCGTGCTCCAGGATCTCGAGACGGGGGAGCGCCGCGAGCTCGCCCTCCCCGAGGGGATGGGCGTCACCGGGATGGCCTGGTCGATCGCCGGAGACGTGCTGATGGGCGCCCTGGCCGGAGAGAACGGCGCCGCGTTGTGGCGGTGGGACGCCGCCGGCAACGACCTCGGCGAGTTTCTGTCCGTCGCCAACCCCGACGACACCATGTACTCTCTGCACGATCTGGCCTGGTCTCCGGATGGCCGGCAGATGGCCCTCAGTCGCAAGGCCTGGGGCTGGTGGGGCGACGAGCAGTACAGGGCCGACCTGATGGTGCTCGCCGTGGACTCCGAGGAGCCGGAACTGCGAATGCTGGTAGAGAGCGAGTGGGGCAGCGGCGCCGCGCACCCCACCTGGACCGAGGACGGGGGCACGATCTACTATCAGGTGGCCCCCGCCGATGCCGGCAACGGCTGCGCCGCCGCGCGGGGCGACATCTGGCGCCTGCGCCTGGCCGCCGAGGGGGAGGAGCAGCCCGCGCCGGAGCCCTGGCGCAGCGATCAGCGCAGCTCGCTCCCCGTGGTGCGGCCGCTCCCCACGCCCACCGTCGCCCCGACGCCCACGGCCGAGGCGCCCGTGCCCGAGGATCCGGAGGCCGGGGAATCCGCTGCGGATGAGCCCGAGGCGGAGCAGCCCGCCGCCGAGAATTCGTGAGGCGGATCAAGGGGCGGTAGCGGCCGTCAAGCCGCGTGTCCGTGCGCCGGCAGCGCCGGCAGCGCCGGCGCCCAGTCTGACAAGAGCGCGCGAGCGTGCTATAATCGCGCGAACCTACGAAAAAAGGAGGTTCATGGCATGGACGTGCCTGAGAACCTGAACGTGTACGTGTCGGCCCTGGTCTTTGTGCTCGGGGCGTACCTGTTCGCGCTGTATGTCGGCCTGATCGTTTGGACCTTTCGCGATGTCCGCGCTCGCTCGCGCGACGTGCTGGCGCACATCACGGCGCCGCTCCTCGTGGCGGTCTTTACGCTGCCCGGCCTGCTGGTCTACGTGCTCTTGCGGCCCCACACCACCCTGGCCGAGGAGTACGAGCGCAGCCTGGCCGAGGAGGCCATCCTCCAGGACCTCGACGAGGACCGCGTCTGCCCGGCGTGCCGCCGGCGGGTGGAGCCTGATTTCGTCGTATGCCCTTCCTGCCACCAGCAGTTGCGGCTGCGCTGCGTGGGCTGCGGCAGGTTGCTGAACCCCGACTGGGACGTCTGCCCGTACTGCGGCCTGTACCGCGAGCAGGACAGCCTCGAGGCGCCCCTGGAAGAGGCCAGCCCGTCGGGGCAGCCAGGCGCGCGGCGAGCGCCGGTGGATGAGTTCGAGTTCCTGCAGGTAGATACGGACGAGTTCCTGGCCGACGACCGCTCCTCCGGCGGCCACGGCGTGGCGGACGGCGACGGAGATCCGCATATCGCCGACCGGCGGGGCTGAGGGGGTCAACCCCGTCCTCGGCGGGGCGGCTACCCCGCTCCGCGCACGTGGGCCCAGATGCCCTGCTCTCGGAGCAGGGCCAACAACTCCTCCACGTGCTCCTCGGCCACCAGGCAGGCGCGTCGCGAGACGCTGTTCCCCAGTAACGGGCGCAGGCGGGGCTCCGCCCGGATCTGCCCCATTGTTTCCTCGTCCACGGTCTCCAGGAGAGCCACCCGGCTCAAAAAGGCGCGCCCGTAACGCCCTCCCCAGGCCTGCAGCATGGCCTGCGCCGCGGTGGGCAGTTTCCCCCCGCTGATGCGCTGTAGGAAGCGCTCGATCTGGGCGATCGTGATCTCCGCCGACTGGCTGTACCACACCGATTCGGGGGTAACGTGGTAGAGGGCGGCGCCATCCTGCGAGCGCCACTCGGCAAAGCGCTCCAACTGATAGCGATCGTACATCGTCCCCGCCACCGGAATGGTGACGGCCAGGCCCTCGTCGAGGACCTCTACTGTCGCCGGGTCGGGCGAGGGCTCGTCCGGCGCCTCCCCCGCGGCGTCCGTCCCGTCCGCCCCTCCCGTTGCGTCGGCCAGGAGGCGCCAGCCGGCGCTCGAGACGCGGTAGGCCAGGGGCGCGCCCTCAGCCGATAGCCCCAGTTCCACGACCCCGAGCCAGTAGAGCGAACGCGTGACGAGGTGGGCGGCCAGGGCGCCCTCGATCTCGTCCCAGGCGGCGAACCCCGTGAGGTACTCGCCCGACGTGGCCCGTTGGGCAAAGAGCGAGTCCCAGTCGCCATCGGCCCGCACATAGTCGGGTCGCTGGCGCTTGAGGAGCGCGGCCAGCGCCTCCAGCGGCACCCAGCCCTCCCGGGGCGAGCGGGCCAGCGCCTCCAGCACGAGCCGGCGCGCCCGGGGCAGCGGCGGGGCGGGGCGTTCGCCCAGGTCGATGCGGATTCCCGGCAGGTGCCACAGCTCATTCCAGTGGGGATCGTCGCGCCAGGCGACCAAGAGCGCTCGCTGGCGCCGCAGGCCGTCGAGGCGCAGCCAGTCGCGCGCCCGCAGGGCGGGCTGCACGGCCTGACGGTGGGCCCGCACCAGCCGCAGCCGCCAGAGGATCTGGCGGATGAGCGCCAGGCGTTCCGGGTCGCGCGGCCCCCGCAGGCGCTCGCCCAGGTCCAGGGTCCCGGGGGGGTAGGAGGGGGCCAGGGGGTCCGACTCGGGATCGAGCCCGGCCGCCGGCGCGGCCCGCAGATGGACGAGGATGGCGAGGACGTCCTCGGCGAGCGCATCGCCCTGGGCGGCCTGCTGCGGGACGTCCTCGAGGGGCGCCAGGACCGCGGGCGCGGGGGCGCCCACGATGGGCTCCAACAGCGTCAGCAGCTCCTCGGGGATCAGGAGGATCTCGCCGAGCTGCGCCTCGGCGCTGCCGTAAGCGCGATAGATGAGCCCCGCGTACAGCAACTCCTCGAGGGGGTTGGCGGGGGAGCGCCAGGGTTGCTCCCGGGCCAGGCGGGCGGGGCCGAAGCGTCGGATGCTGCCATGTCCCCGCAGCCGGTGGGCGGGCAGCGCGCCGCCCTCCCGAGCCAGGACGGCCAGCGCCTCACGGGCGCCTGCGGACAGGGCGGAGACGACCTCGCCCGCCCGCGGAGAGGCCAGCAACGCGTCGGCCAAGGCGCGAACGTCCGCCAGGTCATCGCCCGGGGTGAGGCCGGTGGCCCAGGTGCGGGCAATGGCTTGACGTAACGGCACTGGGTGGTCGGCGAGACAGCGATACAGATCCTTCACCGGTCGGGCACCTCCGCCCGGCATTATAGGCATCCCCCGGGGAGCGGCAACCGCGCTCCCGTGGAGTCCTCATGCACTGTGCCCATATACTTTGGTATGGGGTCGTATGATGCGTGTTAGCGGCGGCTGGATAACTTGCCAACCTTTATCAAAGCGAGTAGAATAGAGCATGGAAGGTCGGCGCGCGCTGGGCAGCGCTGCACGTAGGGCGACGTCGAGGACTGCGGCTTGTTCCGCCACGCGAGGTACGCGAGTGATTAGGCCCTTTGGCTTGTACGACATCCTGACGGTGAGGCATCTACAACGCAAAAGTGTGCCACTGGACCTCCGCCGACAGGTGTTGTATCGGGATGCCCCAGCGCGAGCCGCGCTGATCGGCTACCTGACCCAGCACCGCCTTGGTCCACTGACGTGGATCTACTCTGGCGCCGACGGCGCGGGGGATGGCGGCGCCTTTGCTCAGGTGTGGCCGATCGCCGACCGACCGGACTGGAACCTCAGCCGTCTGGCCCCCGCGCTCGACGAGAACGAGGGGGCCGAGGCGATCTGGCGCGAGATGCTCCGGGGCTTGGTGCGCAAGGCTGCCGACTCGGGCATCTACCGCATCGTGACCCGCGTCGAGGAGGGCGCGTCGGCCGAGTACGTGCTGCGACGCAGTGGGTTCGTGGCCACCACGCGCCAGGAGCTCTTCATGCTCCCCGCAGCGCCCGGCCCCGTGCCCTGTCCCAAGCACCTGGTGCCTGCCGCGCCCCGGCACGACTGGGCACTGGGTGAGTTGTACCGCCAGGTGGTGCCACGGTTCGTGCAGGAGGCAGAGGCCTCCTTTTGTCATGCCTGTGCGAGCCCGCGGCGCCACTCCCTGGGGGGCGAGGCGGTGCAGGAGTACGTCTGGCAGGACGAGGAGCGGGTGAACGCCTACTTGGCCGTGAGCGCCTCGGCGCGGGGGGCGTGGGTCGAGTTTCTCGTGCGCCCCGAGTACCGGGCCGACATCCTGCCCCACATCCGCTACGTGATCGGCACCCTGCGCTCTCCGGAGCGCCCGATCTACTGCCCGGTGCCCGATTACGACGTGGGGGTGGGTTGGCTGTTGCGCACGCTGGGTTTCCAGACGGTGGGCAGGCAGGCCCACATGGTGATGCACGTGGCGGCCCGCGTGCCGGTGCGTCGCCCCTTGCTGGTGACCGGGCTGGAGGGGAGTGTCGATATCCGCACCCCCGTCGGCACGGCGCACGGCGTCTATTCCGGCCGCGAACACTGCGCATAGGGCGCAGTGGGCCATATCAAGGTGTACTGGAGAGAATGACGTTAGAGATCACGGACAACATCAACGCGCTGGTGGATGTGATGCCGCCCGACATCGCCGAGGCACTGCGCGCGACGGGGCGGTTTGAGTCGCTTTTAGAGATCGTCCTGGACAAGGGGCGCGTCTGCGAGGCGCGCTATGTCGACGGGAACGTCGAGCTGACCGAGCGGGAGATGGGCCAGGAGGACCTGGAGCACGTGGTCCAGCGCATCGGCGCCTTTGGCGACGATAACCGCGCCGGCATCGAGCGGACCCTCCACCGCATCTCGGCGATCCGCAACCGTACGGACGAGATCATCGGCCTGACCTGCCGGGTCGGCCGCGCGGTGTTTGGCACCATCGACATCATGCGCGACATCGTCGAATCCGGCCAGAGCATCCTGCTCTTGGGCCGGCCGGGCGTGGGCAAGACGACGATGCTCCGCGAAGTGGCCCGGGTCCTGGCGGATAGCAAGCGGGTGGTCATCGTCGACACCTCGAACGAGATCGGCGGCGATGGCGACATCCCGCACCCGGCCATCGGCCGCTCCCGGCGCATGCAGGTGAAAAAGCCCTCTCGCCAGCACAAGGTCATGATCGAGGCGGTGGAGAACCACATGCCTCAGGTCATCGTCATCGACGAGATCGGCAACGAATACGAGGCCGCCGCGGCGCGCACCATCGCCGAGCGCGGCGTTCAGCTGGTGGGCACCGCCCACGGCAACACGTTGGACAACCTGATGATGAACCCCACCCTGAGCGACCTGGTGGGCGGCATCCAGACGGTGACCCTCAGCGACGAGGAGGCCCGCCGTCGCGGCACGCAGAAATCGGTCCTGGAGCGCAAGTCGCCCCCCACCTTTGATGTGGTGGTGGAGATCCAGGACTTTGACCGCGTGGCCGTGCGCCACGACGTGGCCGCCGCGGTGGATGCGGCGCTCCGCGGGCGCAACCTGGAGGCCGAGATCCGCACCCGCCTGCCATCCGGGGACATTGAAAAGACCGAGGTGGTGGTGGCCGAGCCGCTGCCCGCGCAGGCGCAGCGTAGCCGGCCGGCGCCCGAATCGCCGGTGCCGGCGGTGCGCGAGTGGATGCGCGAGGGTGGGCGGCCCGCGCCGCTGCGCGTGTATCCCTATGGGCTGAACCAGAACCGCATTCGCCAGGCATCCAAGAGCCTGAATCTGCCCATCATCCTGGTGAACGACCTGAGCGAGGCGGACGTGCTCTTTACGCTGCGCACCTACTATCGCCAGCGCCCGCACGCCATCGCCGAGGCCGAGCGCAAGGGCCTGCCGGTGTACGTGCTGCGCAACAACACCGCCGAGCAGATGGAGCACTATCTCGCCGAGATCTTTGGCCTGCGGCTGCAGGCCGACCCTCAGGAAGAGGCAATCGCCGAGGTGCGCCAGGCCATTCTGAACGTCCAGAGCGGGCGCAGTCGCTCCGTGCAACTCTCGCCGCGGGAGTCCGGGC
Organism: Chloroflexota bacterium; assembly: GCA_012513725.1. GTDB lineage: Bacteria > Chloroflexota > Anaerolineae > UBA1429 > UBA1429 > JAAZBQ01. The sequence goes on along the minus strand of JAAZBQ010000102.1, from coordinate 2,271 downwards.
TGCGCAAGATGCAACATGACATGGTCCGCGAGGCGGACCTCCTCTCGCGCAGCTCCGGCACCGAGCCCCGGCGGCGCGTTACCGTGTACGCCAATCGCTAGGAGAACGCGCCCGTGGGCTGGTTCGTGACGTTCGAGGGGCCGGAGGGGAGCGGCAAGTCTACCCAGATCGGCCTGTTGCGCCAGGCGCTCGCCGAGCGCGGCGTGTCCGCCTGTTTCACCCGCGAGCCCGGCGGCACCCCGATCGGCGAGCAGATCCGGGCGCTGTTGCACGACGAGCGCAACAGCGCGATGGTGCCCGAAGCGGAGATCCTGCTGTATAGCGCCTCCCGCGCCCAACACGTGGCCGAGGTCATCCGCCCGGCCCTCGCCCGGGGCATGCTGGTGGTCTCTGACCGCTTCAGCGAGGCCACCCTGGCCTATCAGGGCTATGGGCGCGGGCTGGACCTCGACGTGCTGGAGCGCATCACCCGGTTTGCCACGGGCGGCCTCCAGCCGGATCTCGTCATCTACCTCGACCTCGACGTCGAGGTGGGCCTGGCGCGCAAACGCGCCGACACCCAGGGCGAGTGGAACCGGATGGATCAGCAGAGCCTGGACTTTTACCGGCGCGTGCGGGCCGGCTATCTGCGTCTGGCTCAGCAACGCGCCGACCACTGGCTGCTGGTCGACGCGGCCTTGCCGATTCCGGCCATTCATGCCACAATCGTGAATGAGATCATGGCTTTGCTCGATGGCGCCGCGGGAGGCGCCATCCGCACCGACGGCAACCCGACTCCCGGAACCACTTAGCATGGGGGGGAACGACGCAACATGGCGATGAAGCTGCTGGTCAGTATCGTACACAGTGACGACGCCGACGGGCTGACGGGCGCCCTGCGCGATGGGGGATTCTCGTCCACCAAGATCAGCACCACGGGCGGCTTTCTCCGGGAGGGGAATGCCACCATCCTGATCGGCACCGATGAGACCGACGTGCAGAACGTCCTGGACATCATCAAGCGCAACTGCCACACCCGCACCCTGTACGTGAACCCCCTCCCTCCGGTGATGGAGCCGGGCGAGCTGTACATGCCCAACCCGGTCGAGGTGCAGGTGGGCGGGGCCGTGATCTTTGTCCTCGACGTCGAGCGCCACATCAAGTTCTAGCGTCGCCGCACCGGGACGCTACACGATGCAGAAAGGAACCGTGTTGAACGACTGGGCGCTCGACGAGTCGGATCGCGTCACCCGGGTATTCGCCTCCCTGGAGCGGTTCGTCTCTCCGCCGCCCCTGATGGTGGTGCTCTCCGGGCCGGCCGGGGTGGGCAAGGATTCCGTGCTCGGTGGCCTCCGCGAGCGGGGCGTTCCCTTTCACTTTGTCGTCACGACCACCGCCCGCGACCCGCGGCCGGGGGAGGTGGACGGCGTGGACTATCACTTTGTCACGCCGGAGGCCTTTGAGCGGCTCGTTCGGGAGGGCGCGCTCCTGGAGCATGCCCTGCCCTACGGCCAGCAAAAGGGCGTCACCAAGGCCGAGGTGCGCCGGGCCCTCTCCAGCGGGCTGGACGCCATCATGCGGCTGGACGTCCAGGGCGCGGCCAGCATCCGGAGGGACTATCCGCAGGCCGTCAGCATCTTTCTCGCCCCGCCCTCCCGGGAGGCGCTGGCCCGCCGCTTGCGCGACCGCGGGTACGACTCGGAAGAGCAACTCCAGGAGCGCCTGCAGGCCTGCTTGGGCGAGATCGATCGCGTTGCCGAGTTCGACTATGTGGTGGTGAACCACGAGGATCGCCTGGATGAGGCGGTCGACCAGGTGGCCGCCATCCTGGTCGCCGAGCACTGCCGCACCTCCCGCGGCGCGGTGGACCTATAGTGGCCTTTGCTCCGGAGCCCTCTCCTGCGGCGCCCCAGTCCCCGGGGGTTGCCGCCCCCTTGCCCACGTACGAGCCCCTGTGGACCTACGTCCTCCTGGGCATCAACGTCCTGGTGTGGCTGGCCATGACGGTGGCCGGCGGGTCCGAGAACCTGCGGGTGCTCATCGACTTTGGAGCCAAGTTCAACCCCCTCATTGTCCTGGAGCAGGAGTACTGGCGCCTGGTGACGCCCATGTTCCTGCACATCGGCTTTCTCCACCTGGCGTTCAACTCGTACGCGCTGTTCGCTTTTGGTCTGGACGTCGAGCGGCTCTTTGGCCGCACGCGGTTCCTGGCGCTGTACGTCCTCGCGGGCATCGCCGGGGCGGTGGCCTCCTTTGTCGGGAACGAGGCGGTCTCGGCGGGGGCCTCGGGGG
>JAAZBQ010000101.1 GCA_012513725.1 Chloroflexota bacterium | reverse complement strand
CCGCCCGCCAGGGGCTAAAGACCCCTGGCTACCCACCACGCCCCTGGGAAGGGGTACGCCCCCTGGAAGGGGGCTCCGGATCGCCCAGCGCACGGCAGCGGCCTAGCGGCCGGCCTCTAGCCCCGCGCATCCTCGGACGAACGGTGGCCGGTGTCAGGCCTTCCGCCCAGGTCGTATTCCTGAGCGAGTCCGCCGAAGGACTTCTACCGCACTCCCTCCCGAGCCTCCCTTCCGACAACACGCCTCCCACACCCGTCATCCTGAGCGAAGCGAAGCCTGGCGACCTGTCGTCGCACAAGTGCCCCCTCAGCCCCTAACATACAAGGACCTCCACCGCCCTACACCCCAAGCCTCCCTGCCCACGATACGCCACCCATCCCCGCCAGCGCATGCCCCTGGGCGCCGCTCGTCGCAACACCACGCGCGTTCATGCCGAGGCGCCACCGACGGTGCCCCGCGGCTTAACGAGCAGACCCCCGCCCCGTCCCGGTGACCCCCATCCGCTCCATCCCCCTCCATCGGCCCAAGCCTCCGCGCGGGAGGCGCCCAAGACCGCGCTGCACGTCCACACCAGCGGCCGCTGTGCCTACCAGGGGCTCGGAGACTGTGCTATACTCTGGACGAGGCGGGCAGCCCCAGCGCGCGGCTTCCCGCTACCCGCGGACGCTGTGGATCCAACATCGGTCAACGACATCATGTGCGGATTGCAGAGCAGCCAGGACAGCCCCATCTTCGTGGTCGCATGTCCGGTGCCCGGGGCAGATCGCGGGTACCGCAGCCTGGTCGGCCGCCGGGGGCGTGCGTCGTGACCTCACGACTCCTCGTGCACGTACGGCGCCTGACTGCCGTGGCGGCCATCGTTGGCACGGCGCTGCTGATCGTGTGGGCGGCGATCGTCCTGTGGCAGGAGTCCGGCCTCGGCGACCCGACCACGGCGTCGCTGCCGGCCGAGGCGGCCGTTCCCCTCGTGGTGGCCCTCGGCGTGTGGGCAGTGGCCCTGGTCTCCTTGCGCCGGGATCCCCGGAACGGGCCCCTGGGCTTTTTTGTCCTCTCCGGGCTGCTGGCCGCCGAGACGGCCTCCCGGGGGGGCAGCGAGATGGCCGTCCGCCTGTACGTCATCCTGCTCGCCTGGTCTCCGATCGCGCTATACGTGTTGCAGACGCGTCTCCTCGGCCACCCGCGCGGCATTCACATCACCCTGACCAACATCGTACTCTTTGCATTCGCCGGCGTCCTATCGTTTCCGGCGGCTCTGGTGGGACTACACGGGCAGATCGTGGAGCGGTGGGCCCCGCTGTGGATGCTTCTCGCACGGCTGGCGCAGGTGATCGGCGTGTCTGCCTCCATCGCCCTTTTGCTATGGGCCTGGCGCGGCGGTTGCCCCGCCTCCACCCGTCGGCCGATCCGCATCGCCGCCTATGGGCTCCTCAGTTCGCTCCTGCCGGTGGTGTTTCTCTCGATCCTGCCCGACCTGCTGGGGCTGGATTTTCGCGTCCCGTACTCGCTGACGCTCCTGGGATTGCTCCTGTTGCCGGTGATGTATGCCCACGCACTGGTACTGGGCCCCGATGGTCGGGCGGCGCGCTGGGTGCAACGCGTCTTTGTGTACTATGTCCTGCTCGTGGTGCAGGCGGCGGCCTTTGTCGGCGCGATGGCCGCCCTTGACTATGTGTCGCCAGACCCCCGGGCGGACGTGGCTCTCGTGGGCGTCCTGTTCGGAGTCGCGCTCGTGGCGTTCATGGAGCCGATCCGGGCGCAACTGGATCGGTTAACCCACTGGATCTGGTTCGGCCGCGCGTCGCGCTATGTCGACGTGGTTCCCCGCCTGGCCGAGACGCTCGCCGTCGCGCTGGATCGCCGCGCGTTGCAGGCGGTGCTGGTCGACGACCTGCGCGCCGTCTATGGCCTGTCGGCCATCGCTCTCCTCCTCCGCGATCGCCATGACAGGCTGGCCCTCTCGGCGGAGGTCGGGATGCGGGGCCTTGCACGGCTGGAGCCCCCGCCGGCGACCGGCAACCTCCTCTCGCGCTTGGCCCGGTTCAACGAGCCCGTGTTCCGCGACGTGCTGCGCAAGACGCTGGGCGACGCACCCCTTGCGGATAGCGAGCGGGCCCTGCTGGCCCTCGAGCAGGCGGTGATCTGGCTGCCCCTCTCCTCGGCCGGCTCGCTGAACGGCCTGCTCCTCATCGGCGCCAAGGTGGACGAGGACTGGTTCTCGGGCGAGGACCTGCGCATCCTGTCGACCATTTCACACCAGTCCGGCGTGGCGGCGCACAACGTGTTCCTGGTCGAGGAGTTGCGGGAGAGCCGCGCGGAGCTGGAGCAAGCCCACCGCCGGCTGCTCACCGCGGGCGAGCAGGAACAGCGACGGTTGGCCCAGGAGTTGCACGACGGCGCGGTGCAGCAACTCCTGGGTGTGCGGTACCAGCTCGCCGAGGTGATGCGCACGCTGGACCCCGAGGCCGACGCTCCCGCCCCACCGCCTGAGGACGTGGCGGCTATCCTCGAGGACCTGCGCGATGAGCTGTCGGCCGTGGTCACGCAGCTGCGCGAGCACATCGGCGAGCTGCGCCCGCCCGGGTTGGATGACCTGGGCCTGGCTGCCGCGCTGGTGGGCTATGCGCAGTCTCTCGAGCGCGAGTTCGGTGAGGGGATACCCCGGATCACGCTGGACCTCGACGACCGTCCTCTGGGACTCTCGCCCGAGACCGAGATCACGCTGTTCCGGGTGGCGCAGGAGGCCCTGCGCAATGCGCTGCGCCACGCCCGGGCCAGCCACATCGAGCTCCGCCTGTCGCGGGCGAACGGCCACGTCGAGCTCCGGGTGCGCGACGACGGCTGCGGCTTTCAGGTGCCGGCCCGGCTCAGTGAGATGGCCGCCGGCAATCACTTTGGCCTGGTAAGTATGGCCGAGCGGATGGGGATGCTGTCCGGCGGCCTGCAGGTGCTCTCGAGCCCTGGCGTGGGCACCGAGATTGTCGCCAGGCTTCGACATCGCTGGGAGGTGAGCCTTGGAGGAGTGTAGCGTGCGGGTGCTGTTGGCAGACGATCACCCGCTGATGCGGGAAGGCATCGCGCTCACCCTCACCAAGGAGCCCGACATACTTCTCGTCGGGCAGGCCGAGGACGGCATGGAGGCGCGTCGCCTCGCCGTCCGGTTGCAGCCTGACGTGCTGCTGCTGGACGTCAGCATGCCCGGGCCGCGGGCCGCCGATACCGTGGCGTACCTGGGAGACAAGTGCCCGGATATCCGGGTGCTGGCCCTGACCGCCTATGACGACGACGTATACGTCACGGCCCTCGTCGAGGCGGGGGTGTGGGGCTATGTGCTCAAGGACGAGCCCCCGGCCGCTATGCTGCGCGCGGTTCGGTCGGTGGCGGAGGGCCAGCGGTGGTTCTCCAGCGCGATCGCCGAGCGCCTGAACCGCCGTCGCATGCGCGCCGACCATCGGGAGGTTCGTCTCACCAAGCGCGAGACGGAGGCGCTGCGGCTGGTGATGGAAGGCCTCACCGACCGTGAGGTCGGCAGCGCCCTGGGCCTGTCCGAGCGTACCGTCCGCTACCATCTGGGCAACGTGTACAACAAACTGGGGGTGAGCGCCCGCGCCGAAGCCGTGGCCAAGGCGATGGAGCTCGGCCTGGTGCGCCCCCGCTCCGAGGATACCAGGTTGACCCAGTAGGTGCGCACGGCTACCGGTTCCGGCAGTCGAAACTTGCCGGATTCGACGTGATGCTCACCCTCGAGTTCTGATACTCTAGGGTCAAGAGGGTGCAGATGAGACGGTCGCCGGTCAGGTTCCCCCCACCGCGGCAGGCGACGCTCGAACTAAGCGGCGATGCCTAGATGTCCAGGCGCGCCGCTTCCCTCGTTCTAGGGACCAACACAGGGAGGGGGCGCCTGATTCGGCGCCCCCTCCCTGTGCTCTCTCGGCCCGATCAGGACCCCTGTCT
>JAAZBQ010000734.1 GCA_012513725.1 Chloroflexota bacterium | reverse complement strand
TGAGCAGCAAGGTGGACGCGCGGACGCTGACCTTTGGCTCCCGCGAGGACATCCGGGCCGAGATCGACGCCAGCCTGGCGCTCGCCGAGCGCTGCAAGGGGTTCATGTTCGCCGTGGGCAACCACATTCCGGCGAACATCCCGATCGAGAACGCGCTGTACTATATGGAGTATCTGCGGGCGCACTGGGCGCGGTAGCCGAGCTCCTCGAACGTAGAACCTCCCGGGTGCGAGGCCGCCAGCGGCCCCGCATCCGGGAGGTGTTCGTGTCGAGCGTCACTCCAGGGTGATCGGCTGGCCCGTCTCCGCCGAGCGGACGATCGCGGCGGTGATCTGGGTCTGTCGCAGACCGTCGATGTGGGTGGGCAGGGGTCCCAGGCCCTGCCAGCAGGTCGGCTCCAGGGTGTCCTGCAGGATGGCGTCCACAAAGTGGTCGGGCATGGCCATGAACTCGCCATAGCCCAGGCCGCGGAACTCGAGCGCTGGCACCAGGTCGCCGCCGCCCGCCTTTAGGGTGCCGGTGGACGGGGCCGGCCGGTGCAGGAGCGCCGCCACGTTGGAGCCCAGCGCCAGCAGGGCGCTCTGGTGGCCGATGAGCGTCTTTTCGTCGATCGACCGGGAGACGTTGGCGCGCCAGCCGGGCGCGGTGCCAAACCCCCCGCGCTTGTTGTAGATCAGGGTGCCTTCGGCGCCGGAGAAGCACATGTAGAACTCGACCAGCTCGTCGATGTGCTTGATCCACTCGGCCTTGACGCGCACCTTCATCCCGGTGTCAAAGGTCAGGAACGCATCGTACACGTCCGGCGTGTACCCCAGGACCTCCTGCTGAGAGATGGCAAAAACCTCGCGCACCTCGGCGGGGGAAAAGTAGAAGCGCAGCAGGTCCACGACGTGCGGGAGCAAAAAGTGGACGGTGGACGAGCCCGCGGCCCACTCCTTGGTGCGGTCGCCCCACATGCTGGTGGGGACGCTGATGTTGTCGTCCAGCCGCGACTCGCCGTACACCACCCGGCCGAGGAGGTCGTTCTGCACGACATAACGGGTGGATATGTCCAGGGGTGTGGCGCGGTTGGCATAGTTCACGAACAATCGTGCGCCATGCTTTTCCGCGGCCTCAAAGATCGCCTGGGCGTCCTCCCAGGTGGTGGCCAGGGGCTTTTCCTGGACGATGTTCGGCACTCCGGCCTCGATGGCCGCTACGGTGGGGTCGCGGTGCAGGGGGTCGGGCGTGGCGACCACGACGAGGTCCACCCGGTGGGCCCGCAGCATCTCGCGGAAATCGGTGTAAGGAGCGGCCCCCAGGCGCGCGCCGACCTCTTCGGCCACGTCGCGGCGCAGGTCGGCCACGGCCGTCAAGGACACTTCGGGCCGCTTGTGGAGCAGGTCGGCGTGCTGGCTGCCCAGAATTCCCAGGCCGATGACGGCGGCGTTGATCGTTTCAGGCATGGTGATCCCTCCCACTGGCTCAATGGACGTGCCGCATGGGCCCATTGTAGGTCGTCGACGCGCCACGTCAACGCCTCCGCGCGCCCGCGGCGGCGGCTCCGACCCGTTCGTAGGCCGTGAGGAACGAAAAAAGGGGACGGGCGCCATTGCCCGTCCCCGCACCCTACCGGGTGAGATGCATGCCGTGCGTGCCCGCTATGCCGCGCTGGCGGCGATCTCCTTGCGGGTCTCTTCGCTCACCTGCTGATAGTGCGAGAACTGCATGGTGAACGTCCCGCGGCCCTGGGTCGCCGAGCGAAGGGCGGTGGCATAGCCAAACATCCTGGCCAGGGGCACGTGCGCCGTGATGGTCTGCACGCCCGAAGAGCGCGGCTCGATGCCGTTCACCGTTCCCGCCCGCGAGCTGAGGTCGCCGATCACGTCGCCGGTATAGTCCTGCGGGGCGACGACCTCCACGGCCATGATGGGCTCCAGGAGGATCGGCGCGCCGTGCATCATGGCCTCGCGCAGGGCCATGGATCCCACGGTCTCAAAGGCCCGCTCCGACGAGTCCACGTCATGGTACTTGCCGTCCACCAGGCGCGCCTTGATGTCCACCACCGGCATCTTGGCCAGCGGCCCCTGGGCCATGGCCGACCGGATGCCGCGCTCGACCGCCGGGATGTACTCCCTGGGCACCGCGCCACCGACGATGGCGTTCTCAAAGACAAACCCCTCGCCGGCCTCCAGCGGCTCGAACTCGACGACCACCACGGCAAACTGCCCGCGGCCGCCGGTCTGCTTGACCAGGCGCTCCTCGTGCACCACCGGCCGGGTTATCGTCTCGCAGTAGGCCACCTGCGGCGCACCGCCGCGGACGTCCACGCGGAACTCGCGCTTGAGCCGGTCCATGATCACGTCGAGGTGCAACTCGCCCATGCCGGCCAACACCGTCTCCCCGGTGCGCTCGTTGGTGCGCACCTGGAGGGTCGGATCCTCCTCGGTCAGGCGCTGCAGGGCGGCGCCGAGCCTATCCTGGTCGCCGCGGGAACGCGGCTCGACGGACATCTCGATGACCGGCGCCGGGAAGGAGATCTGCTCCAGCACGACGGGCCGCTCGGGCGCCGAGATCGTGTGCCCCGTAGACGTGGCCTTGAAGCCCAGCACAGCGCCGATGTCGCCGGCGCGGATCTCGTCGACCTCCTCGCGGTGGTCGGCGTGCATGCGCAGCAGCCGCCCCACGCGCTCGCTCGTGCCGGCCAGGGCGTCGTACACCGTGTCGCCACGGCGAAAGACCCCCGAGTAGACCCGGAAGAACGCCAACTTGCCGACGTACGGGTCGTTGCTGACCTTGAACATCAGCGCGGCCAGGGGCTCGTCGTCGTCCGGCAGGCAGACGATCTCTTCCTCGGTGCCCGGCGTGTGCCCGATCATCGGATCGACGTCCAGCGGCGAGGGCAGATACGCCACCACCGCATCGAGAAGCGGAACGATCCCCATGTTGCGGAGGGCCGACCCACACAGGACCGGCACCGCGGCGCCGCGGAGCGTCGCCTCGCGGAGGGCGGCGGCGAGCTCATCCTCCGAAAGCTCGGTCTCCTCGAGGTAGGCCATGGCCACCTCGTCGCTGACGTCGGCAAGCGCCTCGATCATGGCCTCACGGCGGCGCGCAGCCTCGGCGCGCAGCTCGGCCGGGATTTCCGTCCGATCGGCGACCGGCTTGCCATCGTCATCAAAGTAGATGGCGCGCATGCAGATGAGGTCGATCACCCCGCCGAAATCGGACTCGGCGCCGATCGGCATCTGCACCAGCACCGGGTAGGCGCCGAGCCGCTCGCGGATCGCGGAGGCCGTGTCATCCAGGCTCGCGCCGGCACGGTCCATCTTGTTCACAAAGGCGACGCGGGGCACGCCGTAACGGTCGGCCTGGTGCCACACCGTCTCCGACTGTGGCTCCACGCCGGCCACGCCATCGAACACCACGACGCCACCATCCAGCACCCGCAGGGAACGCTGCACCTCGGCGGTAAAGTCGATGTGGCCCGGCGTATCGATGACGTTGACCTGGTAACCCTGCCATGCACAGGTGATCGCGGCGGACTGGATCGTGATCCCCCGCTCGCGCTCCTGGGGCATAAAGTCGGTCACCGTGCTCCCCTCGTCGACGTTCCCGAGGCGCCGAGTGAGCCCCGTGTGGAACAGGATCCGTTCGCTTACGGTAGTCTTGCCGGCGTCGATGTGAGCGATGATGCCTATGTTGCGAAGCTTGTCTTTCCTGACCATATACCAATGACTCCGTCGCTGCATGACACGTCATCGCTGGATGGGTCTTGCAGCCGTGTTTCGTGATCGTGTCCCCATTTTCCGCCGACGCCCAGGCACGAAAAAAGCGGCAACACCAGAACTCTGGCACTCGTTGCCGCGGAGATGCTGGGGCGCGGTATGACCGGCGTAGGCGGTGCAGTGCGCCCGCGTAGATTCAGGTCACACTACAGGGCCAGTATATCACGCGCCGCACCGG
>JAAZBQ010000733.1 GCA_012513725.1 Chloroflexota bacterium | reverse complement strand
TGGCGCGCCTCCGCCGCGGACTGGTCCTGGGCCGCTACAACGCCCCCCTGGCCATCGCCGTCTGCGGCAACATGCGCCGGGCCCATCCCCCGCCGGCGCGAGATTTCTGGATCGAGGACTGCTCCGCCGCCGCCCAGAACATCCTCCTGGCCGCTACCGGGATGGACCTGGGGAGCGTGTGGATCGGCGTGCACCCCGTGGGGCCGCTCATCGCCCACGTCCGCCGGGCGCTCCACCTGCCCGGGCACATCCGCCCCCTGGGGGTGCTGTACATCGGCCACCCGGCCCAACGCAAGCCGCCCCGCACCCAGTACGACGAGCGCCGCGTTCGCTGGCAGGTCTACGCCGCCCAACCGCCCAAGCGCCCCTGGTGGAAGTGGTGGGCCAAGGAAGAGGAGTGACCTTCCCCTCCCCTTCCCGGAAGGTGCCTTGCCTTCCGGGAAGGTTCCAGGGCAAGGCGCGTTCTCTCGGAACCTTCCCGGAAGCGAGGCCAGCTTCCGGGAAGGGGAGCGCTACCTGCAGTTCGCCGCCTCCCACGCGCGGAGCGCCTCGTGGAGCGCCTCGATCCGCGAACGGGCGGCGGGGTCGCCGATGCGATTGTAGAACTCGCCCGGGTCGGCGGCCAGGTCATAGTACTCCCCCGGCTCGCCGTCGTAGACGTTCAGCTTGTCGGTGGCCGTCCGCGCCATACGAATGAGCCGCGCCCCCTGGACCCAGGCGATCTCGGCAAAGGCCGCCTCCCGCCACCCCTCGGGCGTCTCGGCGCCAGCGTCCAAGAGCGGCGCCATCGAGCGCCCCGGCAGCCCCGACGGCATCTCGGCGCCGGCCAGGTCGCAGATGGTGGGCAGGACGTCGACGTGCTCGACGAGCTCCCCCCGCACGCCCGGCGACATCCCCGGCACGCGGATCATCATCGGCACGCGGACCGACGCCTCGCGCATGCAGAACTTGGTGAACAGCCGGTGCTCGTATAGCTGCTCGCCGTGGTCCGAGGTGAACAGGACGGCCGTCTCGTCCCGGATCCCCAGCCGGTCCAGGGCGTTCAGCACCATGCCGCAGTACGCATCGGCCAGGGCCACCATGCCATAGAACCCGGCGGTGATCTGGCGGACCTCGACCTCGGTCAGGTGGGCCCACTCCTGCTGCTGCCCCCGGATGACCGGGTGCGGCGGGGGCGCGTCGTCGGGCGGCTGGGCCGGCAGTGCGATGGCCGACTGGTCGAACTGCCGATAGATCTCCTTGGGCGGGTACCAGGGTGGATGGGGCTCGGAGAATGAGACCCAGCAGAGGAACGGCTCGTCGCGCTCGACGGCGTCCTGGATGTGGGCGATGGCGTTCCCCGCCACGTGATACCCCGAGTACTCCTCAAACCGCCGCGGGCTGGGCCCGCCGGTGGTGCGACGGGTGATCGACTGGGCCTCCCACTCGTAGCGGGCGGCGACCTCGGGCGACACCTCCCGCCGCCACCCCGAGGGATCCGGGAGCGGCTCATAGCCGGTATCCATGGCCGGGTCGGTCCAGTGCATGTGGCCGAACTGCATCCTGCGGTAGCCCAGGGGCTCGATGGCGTGGGCCACCGTGCGCAGGCCGGGGCGAGGCGTATGCCTATTGGAGAAGACGCCGTGGTCGCAGCAGTAGCGGCCGGTGGCCAGGGAGTGGCGGGTGGGCGCGCAGACCGGCGCCTGGCAGAACGCCTGAGAAAAGCGCACGCTCTCCCCCGCCAGGCGGTCGAGGTTCGGCGTGCGGGCCAGGGGATTGCCGAAGGCGCCCAGGGCGTCGGCGCGGAAATGGTCACCCATCAGGACGACGACGTTCATGCGGCGGGCCTCCTGTGGCGGATGGAACGGATGACGTGAGCCGCCGTATTCTAGCGACCGAGACGGGGCGGGGCAAGGGGAATCTACCACAGATTCCACGGATAAACGGATCACACGGATAAAGAAGAGATAGGATGCTATAACGTAATACAAATTGGCATCAGGGCAGTGCCCTGATGCCAAGTGTGGAAACTGAGTGCGTCTATGCCAGATGCCTTCGCCCCTCTTTCCTCCGTTCCATCCATCTATCCGTGGGATCCGTGGTACATTCGGCCCAGTCGCTAGTGGCCGCTCTGCTGCTCCCGGGTGACAAGATCCCGGGCATCCTGCTCCGTCAGGCTCATGTCGTGCTTTTCACTGGCGTGCTCTTGCGCCATGCGGATGGCGTCCTGCTCGCTGCTGGCGCTGAACGTGCCGTTGCAGACGGGGCACTTGACGCTGAACTTTTCGGCCATGATCCGTTCCCTCCTCACTCCGAACACACTCTTCTCTGGGGATCGGTGAGCGCCGTGATGCCGTTCTCCAGGAGGATGGGGCAGGTGGCGCAGGCTCGTGGGAGGCGCGGTGCCTGGCGACGAGGACGGCGACGTCTGCGGGCGCAAAGGGTGGGGCTGCAGGAGAGGGCCGGGTCGGTCACGGTCGAGCGGCAAGCATCCAACCTGGTACCGACAGTATAACGCAGCCGGGCCGGGCCCTCAAGCGAGCCGGCATGGCGCCCAGGAGACCGGCCAGGCGCCTGGATCTCGCACCCGTCCCGCAACCTACTGCCGTCCCGTGCGCTTTGATCGAGACCCCTGCCCCCGTCCTCAAGGGCTGCCCCAAGCGCTCAGGGCGAGGAAACGGAACGCGCCCAGGTGCTGGTCGCACCTGGGCGCAGTAAGTGCCGAGGGGTCGGCTCGAGAGGGCCGCTAGCCCTCCAGCGTCACCTCGACGGGGACGGGGTTCTGGATAATGTCGAGGACCGGCGACGTCTCTTGGACGTACTCGCACAGCTCCTCGATCTGGTCGCGCGGCGCGTCGCTCTCCACCC
>JAAZBQ010000013.1 GCA_012513725.1 Chloroflexota bacterium | reverse complement strand
GGCGCTGGCCTACGCGGCGCTGCTCATGGAGTTGTACCCGGCGTTCGCGCTGTGGGCGACGCCGCTGGTGCTGGGGATCGTGGCCGCGGCCTCGGCGGCGGGGCTGTATTCGTGGGGCAAGAAGCGGGAGTAACGCTGCTAGGCCGACGTCGGCCACCGTATCGACGTGGCTATGCTCAGGCCTCCCGTGGGGGCACTTGGCATAGACCTGTCGAAGGTGCACAAAGCGGGATCCGGGATCGCGCGCGACACGAACGCGCGCGATCCCGGATCCCGCTTTTCCGTCCACAGGCCTCCAAGGACCCTACGGCGCGCCGATCCCCCAGTGCGCCCGGGCCCTGGCCTCTGCGTCGCGCTCCAGGCTGCCGACGCGGTCGTTCTTGCGCACCCGGTCGGCCCGGCCCTGGGGGTTGATCTGGGCCCACGCGCCCCGGGGAAAGATCGCCTCCACGTCCTCGCCGTAGAGGGCGCCGTCCCGGGGAGCGCGATGGCCCACGATCTCGTACCCGCCGTTGGCCCGGCGGAACTCGAGCGCCACCGGCACGCTGATGCCCGAGCCCCTGGCCAGGCCGCCGCGCTCCAACACGTACTCCTGGCAGTGCGCCCAGGCGTACAGCGTATCCTCGGCGCCGTCTTCGGCCTCCAGGGGGACGTAGGCGCAGAACACCTCGCCGTCTCGTGAGGTGAACCCCACGTGTTCGGCCAGGTAGACCTCCACCTGCTCGGCGGAGGGTCCTTCGGGCACGTCGGCCCCCTCGGCCTCCGGCGCCGCCGACCGGCAGCCGGCCAGCAGGGCCGCAGCGACCACCAGCCAGATGACGAGCCAGATCACGCTCCGTCGCGTCACGATCGTCCTCCTCTGCCGGTTCGGTTCCCCGATTCAGCCGCAGCGCGCCAGGAGCCGCTCCAGGCATCCAACGGCCTCTGCCTCCGCGTCAAGGATGCGCAGGACCTCGTCGGCGAACGCTCGCCGCACCGCCGGGTCATACATCCCCCGGATGCCCCGCTCGGTAAAGTCGTCGGGGATCAGATCGTCCATCCTCGCGCGGATGCGCGCCACCCGCCCATAGCACGCGGCCGCCTGCAACGCCTCGGGCGCCAGGTCGGGGGCGTCCCCGGCCACCTGGGCCAGGAAGGGCTCGGCCTGGCAGTGGTCGCGGAGCATGGTGATGTTGATCGTCGTGCTGACATAGCGCTCGGCCATGGCGCCCTCGTCGCCGGCGGGAAAGGATGCATCATCACGCATCTCGGCCGCCCAGGCGGCCAGCCCCCGCAGGCCGGTGACCCGGTCGCCCATCGCCGGCATGCGCAGCAGCCCTGCGCCCCAGCGCAGGGCGTCGAGGTAGACCTCCCGCAGCGGCGGGCGCCCGGAACGCTCGCCGATCAACGTATAGTCGGGGATGTGCCCGCGCCAGCCCGGCTTACGAAAGTAGCCGGTGGCCGGGTCGTGGGGGATGTCGTGGTCGTCCTTGATGTCCTGGTAGGTGCTCCACCCGAGGAGCACCTCGCCCCCCGCGTCATAGCCGGTCAGGATAGAGCAGTCGGAGGGCCCACACACCCGCGTGGCGAGCACGGGCACGCCCCGGTCGATGCTGCCCACGATCCGCGCCGCGTCCTCGTCGGTGGCGTCGCCCTCGGGGACGTGGATGCTGCAAGCGTACCCCGCCGCCCTAAACGCCCGCCGCACCGGCTCGAACGGGTCCGGGGAGACGTTCTGGATGGCATAGTTGCCGAAATCCCACGCCCCTGGGCGCAGGGTGAAGCGGAACGCCGCGCCCGACGTGCCCATGATGTAGGGGTAGGAGACGTCCTCGCCCAGGCTGCCCAGGGCCGAGACGAGGCACGAGGCGAACTCGCACATCTCGCCGCTCTTCCAGGTAACCGGGCGCACCCCCTCGATGATCACCTTGTCGCCGTCGCGCTGCACGTGGCCCATGCGTACCTCCCTGCTCTGCATCCGCACTGCGGAACGCTGCGCCCAGTGTAGCACACCTGGGCCGACGTGTGCGCGTCGGTCTCGAGGGGCGAGGGAAGGAACTCCAGGGGGTCGCACTCCAAATCGGCGTCCCAGTGGCCTTGCCTTCCCCCCTCTATGTTCTTGGCGAACCTGGTGGTCACCTCTTCCTATTCCTCCAGGAAGCCCATGACCTCGGCGACAAAGAGATCGGGCGCGGTGTACATGGCCCCGTGCTGCTGCCCGGGGAGGGCCAGCAGGCGGGCGTTGGGCAGCGCCTGCACCACCTCCTTGCCCGTCCGCCGGACGAACGGCGCGCTATCGCCTCCGACCATCACCAGGGTCGGCGCCTGCACGTCGGCAAAACGGGCCGGATCGAATACATAGCGTGCCAGCGCCCGGACCTCCCGGGGCACCGTCCCGACGTTGGCCTTGCGCGCCTCCCAGGCCTCGGCCTGCGAGCGCATGATCTCGATCTCTTGCGGGGTCATGTCGGCCATGTCCCGGAGCATGGTCACCAGCGCCGCCTCGTGGTCGCCGGCCTGCGCCTGGGCCTCGATCCGGTCGATGACCTCCGGCCGGGCGGCGGCGCCCTCCGGGTGGATGGCCGGCTCGTACAGGATCATCCGGCGCACGTTCTTGGCCAGCCTGGCGCCCTCCAGTGCGCAGAGCCCCCCGTGCGAGTGCCCCAAGAGGTCGGTCGGCCTGCCGATGGCCTCGAGCACAGCCGCCACGTCCTCGGCCTCGCGGTCGATGGCATAGTCGGGCCCGTCGCCGCTCCCGCCACGGCCCCGCCGGTCCATGGCGTAGACCGTGCGGCGCTCGGCCAGGAGCGGGCCCACGATCCGCCAGGTGGTGGAATGGTCGGCCGTGGCCCCGTGCACCAGCAGCAGTGGCGGCCCGCTGCCGCTCTGCCAGAAAGCGATGGGGGTGCCATCGCGAGATGTCACCGTCTGCATCATGCCTCCTCCCACGGTGTTCCTCGACATAATCAGCATACCCCGCCGGCGTATGCGGTGTCAAGAGATGGGAGTGGCCCTCGTACGTGGTGCAAAAGAACACCCTGCGCAACTATGTGGAGGGGTACATCAATTCCTGGCTGTCGCACGGCAAGTGCTTCCTGAACTCCTCGACGATCTTCTGGGAGGATCCGGAGAACCACACGTACGATCTCTAGCCCACTGCACCGGCGCCTGGTACAGCGGAGGGCTGCCCACTCGGGCAGCCCTCCGCCACTATACGGCCCCTCTTGCCCCTGTTGCGCGATCTGGATCAGGGGCCTGGCGCGTCGCGCTGGCTCAGTGCGTCGCCTCGAACCACGTCTGGTACACGTCGTTGGGCACCAGCAGTCCGTCCAGGTACAGGGTCCAGCGGTGAAAGCCGGAGCCGCCCTCGCCCTGGAAGGGGAACTCGCGCACGGCCACGCCCTCGTCCACCAGCCAAAAGTCGATGCCCTGGTCGTCGGGGCCGGCGTGCTTGTAGCCGGTGTCGGGCAGCGCAAAGGGCATCGGGGGACTGTCGTCGCACGTGATGGTCATCTCGTACTCTTGCCACTCTTCCCAGATGGTGAGCCACACGATGCCCTCCTCGCAGTAACCGGCCACCGTAGGCACCAGCGTCGCCGACCCGCCCACCGAGCAGGTGCCGGCGCTGCCCGAGATGGTCACGGGCAGGCGGTTGGCCGGCAGGCCGGACTCGCTCTCGATGCCCACCTTGGACTCGCCGCCCTCCGTGCAGTGCAGTTCAATCGCCTGGGCGGCGACCGTCTGCTGGATGGCAGCCATGCCCATGGCGTCAAAGAACACGTCGTGCTCGAACACCAGGAACAGCGAGTCGCCCGGGCGGGGGCAGTTCAGGAACACGGTCGGGTCCTCTTGGGTGGCCTCGTCCTCCTCCAGGGTTGGGGTCGGAGCGGGGTCGCCGGCGCTGCTCGCTGCCGCCAACGGCGGTTCGGAGGAGGGAGTCGGCTCGGCGGGCGGCGGGGGGACGGGCGCAGTGTCGGC
>JAAZBQ010000732.1 GCA_012513725.1 Chloroflexota bacterium | reverse complement strand
TCCGCTGATCTGGCTCGGCGACCTGAACGTGGCCCCGGAGGAGATCGACGTCCACGACCCCAAGCGCCTGAGCAAGCACGTGGACTTTCACCCCCTGGCCCGGGAGGCGTTCGCCGAGGTCGTGGCCTGGGGCCTGGTGGACGTCTACCGCCGGATGTACCCCGACGAGCCCGGCCACTATACCTACTGGGACTATCGGGTGCCCCGGGCGCTCGAGCGCAACCTCGGCTGGCGCATCGACCACATCATGGCCACCGAACCCTTGGCCAAGCGCTGCGTCCGCGCGTGGGTCGACGTCGACGCCCGCGCCGCCCCCCGCCCCTCCGACCACACGTTCGTGGCAGCCGAGTTCGGCTAGAACCGCGGAATCCTACCACGGATTACACGGATTGACGGATGTAGACGGATGAAGAAGAAGATAAAGAGGGGGACACCGGTGATATCCCCCTCTTGTCTTTATCCGTTTTAATCCGTTTATCCGTGCAATCCGTGGTAGATTCAGCCCCCCATCGCCTCCATGTAGGTCCGGATCTCGGGGACGGCGACCAGGCGGTCCCGGAAAAAGTTGTTCACGATGTTGATGATCTCCGCGCGGGCGGCCTCCGAAGGGCCCCTGATCTCGTCGCCGCGGGAACGACGAACCAGGAGGTCGCGCATCCGCAAGAGGTGCCGGACGATCTCCACCTCCTTGGCGCCCTCCAGCGCGTCGACCACTGCGAGGATCAACTCGTCCATCTGCGCGAGGCAGGCATCCACGCCGATCGCCGAGCCGGGCACCAGGCAGTCGTCGACGGTGCGGATCACCGACCACACCTGATACAGGACCGTGGCAGGCTCGTCGAACAGCTCCCGCAGGAAGGCGGCCTCCTGGTAGCGGCCCGTCAGCCGAAAGATGTTGTACATCCGCTTGGCCACCTTGCCATAGTTCACGTCCTTGGACAGGTACTTGTGCACCTCGCCCTCGAGCTGCCCGACATAGTCGTCCAGGGCGTTGGCGGAGACGTGCTGGGCCAGCCGGGAGAAGAGCGGGATCGACTCGGCGTCGAGGTATACCTCCTGAAAATAGGGGTCCAGGTAACCGTCGAGGGGCGTGATGGCGCCGTCGGGGGCCTCCCAGGTGACGTCCAGCATGTTCGAGGCGTTGGCCAGCACCAGGCGGGGCGGATCCGCCACCACCCAGTCCAGCTTGCACCAGCCCGGGTCGTGGGATACGCCGGCCCACGTAACAGTGACCGGGTCACCATCGGGGGTCTCGGCGTCGAACCCGCCGGCGGTGATGTCGGCCGGGCCCCAGGCGATCGGCGAGCCCTTGGGCAGGGTGCGGCCGTCGCGGACGACGTCGCAGGGGTACGAGCCGAACTTGACCTCGATCAGCTGGTACGCGTCCCCCTGCATCGCGGAGAGTGCTTTTTCGCGCATCAAGCGGGACAGGATACTGCAGGCCTCCTCGCGGGTGTCGGCGTGGATGTTCACCCGCTCGAAATAGTCACAGTCTCCGGGGTAGGTCTGGATCTTGGACTGCGCCGCGGAGCCCGAGAGGGCCAACGCCGTATCCACGACGCCGGGCTCGTCGTAGAACTCGACGATGCGGCCGATGGCGCGAAAGCGGGCCAGGTCGGCCGGGGAAAAGTCCAACATGGAGACCCGGTGGCCAAAGACGCCGGTCTCCTCGTCGATGGAGATGTCATCGCCCTCGGCCTCGGCGACGGCCATGGCGGTCAGCCACTGCAGCGCCTCGGCCTCGTCCAGCTCCACCCCCAGTCGCCCGGCGGACTCGATGATGCGCTCCAGGTCGGCAGCGCCCGCGGATGATGATGGTTCCATGTCGCTCCTTGTTGCTGCTGCGATGCGGCTTCTTAACACAAAGGACACAAAGAACACAAAGTAAGAGAAAAAGAGAGCGATATCAAGGATCTAGAAGGCACAGAAGGGCAGTGCTTATGTCGTCTTGGGGCGTTCGGGAAGCCGTGTTGGCTGGCGACGCGTCGTGCAGAGAGCCGCCTTCCCACTTTCTCTTCCCTTGGTGTCCTTTGTGCCCTTTGGTGAGATCTCCTACTCGACAGGCGGCAGGCCGTGGACCATGCGGCGGATGCCGTCCTTCATCCGGACAGTGTTCCAGTTCAGGAGGTAGCCGAGCCAGCACCCGCTGAGCCGCAGGTACGTCAGGAGCTGCGGCTCGTGGATCGGCAGGAGGCGGGCGACGGCCTTGTTCTCCACGATCACGCGATCCTCGACGAGCATATCCACCCGGTATCCGGCATCGATCCTCAGACCATTGTAGGACACCGGCAGAGGGTGCTCGCAGGCGACCCGCAGCCCCCGAGTGCCCAGTTCATGCGCCAAGCACACCTGGTAGGCAGACTCCAGCAGCCCCGGCCCCAGCGCGCGATGCACCGCGATCGCCGAGTCTATGACCTCGCTGCCGATCTCCTCGATGTGCATGTGCGGCTTCTTCTGATTCTCACCACAAAGGACACAAAGAACACTAAGGAAGAAAGGATGAAGGAATAGGTTTGCCCGCGTCAAGGGTGCCATGATCAGAACTGATGCCGGCTTGGACACTAGCGAGAATCTGTCGTGGCGGCCATTCCGCCACGACCCTCGCCAGACACTCCCCTCCCCCCTTTCTCCCCCTTTGTGTTCTTTGTGCCC
>JAAZBQ010000731.1 GCA_012513725.1 Chloroflexota bacterium | reverse complement strand
GAGAAGCCCGGGAGCCACCGCGCCTTGTCGGCGTCGGCCTCCCCCGGGCTTTCGCGTTACCAGCCGCAAACCATGTAGGCTTGCAGCACGCCGGACTCGTCCGAGTTGAAAAAGCCCGTCTTGCCGTCCGGCGACAGGAAGGGGTGGATGTGCGTGATCGATTGCCACGTCGCCCCCGGCCGAGCCACGAGGGTCAAGTCCTGGAGCGGCGAGCCGTCCTGCGGCAGGTGCGCCACATAGATGCCCTCTCCGTCGCGCGCCGCAGGGCTCGAGTCCACGATGAACCGGTCCCCGGCGATGTCCGTGGCAAAGTGGAAGAGCTGCGGCTCCGGCACCTCGCGCGACAGGACGTTACGCCTGCCGCCGGGCGACTGGATGCCAATGTGCCCGGCGTGGGGCACGACGTTCCCCTCGACGATCTCGTGGATCCCCTCCGGCCGCACCGTCGTCGAGGTGATCACCCGCTCACTCGAGCGGCCCACCCAGCACTGGTGCCCCTGGCAGAACTCGCGGCCGTCTCGCCCCCAGGGCGTGTTGCGCAGGTTGGTGCCATCATCCCGCACCACGTGGATCTCGATCCCTAGATCCTGACGTTGCTCGATCTGCTGGCCGTCCTTGGCATAGATGCGGTCGTGGTCCTCCTGCACGAGGACATCGTGAACGGCGGCGGGATCCTGCGAGCGGCAGTACTGGGCGTGGAGGTTCCCCCAGGTGGGGCCCACCAGCGGCGCCCACACCTCGCCCGACTGCAGGTCAAAGACGATCATGCCGTTGACGATCTCCTCGCGCTGGCCGTCCCCCAGCCAGCAGGAGGTGGCCAGGCGCCGCCCATCGGAGGAGATGGTGGAGAGGGGATACATCCGGCTGGGGCGGTAGGGCGTGCCGGGGATCGGCGCGTCGAGCACTACGAGGGTCTCGCGCTCCGTACCGTCCATCCGCACCCGCTTGAGGGTCAGCCGGCCGCCGCCCAGCTCGGTCTCGTTGACAAAGTAGTAGAGGTACTCGCCGTCGGGAGACACCGATGGCGCGTTGGCGCCCACCTCGTCGGTGATGGGGATCAGCTCACCCCCCGCCTCCAGATCGCATAGCAGGTAGCGATGCTCCGGGTCGTCCTTGTCCGAGCCATGCGGGTGAGCGGAGCGGTGCAGGATGAACCGCTTGGAATCGGGCGTAAAGATCTGGGCCTCCATGTAGACGTGCGAGCTGGGTATCTCCTCGCGGGTCAACTGGTAGACCGCATAGCCCTCCGGGATTCCTGCCGGCAACAGATCGGGTCTTGGGATGGCGTGGCGCAGATGCATGGTGTGCTCCTCAACGACTAACAACGGCCGCTTCCTGAACGTCCTGTCGTCCGGCGATGGCCCAGGGCAGGATGTCTCGCGAGTTTACTCCGCGCGGTCGAGGTCGTCCAACAGTCCGTCGGGGATCCGCGCGGCGGGCACTCGTTGACAACCCCGCGCCCGCCTCCTAGAATCTCCTCCGATAGCCGACCGCGCCCGTGGAGGAACCCGCCCATGCCCTTCCCGACCTTTGACCGCTCGCGCCTGCGCCTCCGGCCCCTGGCCGAGCGCGACCACGACGTCCACCTGCCCGACCTCGCCCGCCTGGAG